>CAYSZE010000170.1:0-8564 GCA_964435255.1 uncultured Oligoflexia bacterium | reverse complement strand
ATAATTATAGGAAATATTTTTTTCTACTAGAAATGGTAAAATGATAATACTATCACCTGAGATTGGATAACTTTGGGTTGTTGGAATATTTAATGATTCACGTAAATTAAATAAATTAGTTTTGCTAGCTTCAGGGAAATTTGAGCTACCTTGAAAGTTTGAATAGTAAGACCAAAATATTCCTCTATTCCAATTGCTTGTTTTATACACATTATGTGAGCCAAATTGTAATTTAACAGTTTCATCAGATGTTAAATCTATTTCTTTAATAACCGCAGAATTTAAGTTCCCAGTACATGAGCCGTCTTCGTTTTTAAAATACTTACTATGTGCAAATGAGAATGCATTATTCTCAGGAGAACAATCGGATAAATTGCCAACTCTGCTGTGATCTTGTTGATATTCATTAAAAAATTTAGCAATTTGGATAGATTTGTCTTGGGAATCAACAGCGGCTGAGGCAAAACCTGTAAATCCTATTGAAAGACCTGCTAGTGGAGTGCTTAAATACCCTAAGACTGAAGAAGCAGCGCTTTCACCTAAAGCAAAACTGGCTAATGTCATACTAATATTTAATAAATCGAATGAAAGCTGTGTGGCAAATATAGGTTTTTGCGATCCTTGCGCATATGAATATTCAAACGCATCTAATGTTACATTTGCTAAACCTAATCCCACACCAACGTAGCGAGCGGCCTTGAGTTTATCTAGAACATAATTAATTTTGGGAAATAAATTTGCTTCATCAGCAAAAACGTTAGTATGAATTAATGTTGAAACAATATTTTCTATTTGATTAATTTTATTGAAAACATCTGTACCAAGTTGTGAGTAAAATACATATGATTGTATTTGAATGATTTTACTTAATGAATGATCTGCATCTATATTTTTCTCTGCATCAATAGTTTTGAATGCACTAAATAAAGTTTGTGCTACTAATAATGGTGTTATACCTAAACCTTCTGGGGAATTAGAATAAGTTCTTAAGAGACCCTCTTGATTTGTAGCAATGGGCATCGATTTTATGTTTCGCATTTCTAAATTCAATTTTGTCCAAGTATCACTAAAGTAATTAAATGCTTCTTGAGTTAAAGGGATATTTTTTTTAAATTCCCCAGTGTTAGTGTTTATAAAGTTAATTTTCTGCTCTGCTCTGTCAAGCGATGGAAAGAAAGGAGAATAGTCATTATTTAAATTATACTCTGTTCTTAATTCATTTGTTACTTTTTTTATATTTTCAGCTAATATATTTGTATGGCTAAAAATGTCATATGAATTTTGAATGCTTTTTATTATTTTTGGCACTTCACCAAGTGGTCCTGCAGCTTCTTTTTCAAAAAGTTCCATTTCTGATAAAGATAGATTACTAAAAAAGTTTTTAGTTTCTGTAATATTCTCATTATTTAATTGCTCAAGATTGTATTGCGCTTTAACAGTAAAAAATTCTTCCTTACCTTTACGAAAAACAAATAGTTTATCTCCTTCCTGATGCCCTGTATAATTATTATTATGTAAATATAGTTTTTCCCCATTTTTTGCAATTTTTACAAATGTTGTACGCACGCTTGCGACTCTAACAGGTATTTCTAATTCATTTAATTTATCAAGAAGCTGCTCGGAATAATTTTCTATTTGGTTTGTATTATTAGGATCACCTGTAGGATTACAACTAACTATACTGATATATTCGAGTTGAGGTTTGAATTCAGAATTGAATAGTGCCTGTTTTACTTTAGTAGCAAGATCATTTGGGTTGAGATCAGCAATAAAAATTTTTCCATTTTTGTCTATTTCAGCATGCCCAACAATATGTAAATTTACTTTACTATAGTCAATGTCAGGTATAATTGTTTCTTCATCATCAAGAGGGGACGGGATATTCTGTTTGACAAGTTTATCTTCTTTTATACTATATATATCTGAAATATCCTTATATTTATTAAAAATATTATTAGCAGCACTACTTATGTTTTCTTCATCACTTAATTGAATCACTGCATTTTTAGGTTGCATATAAAGAGAAGAAGTTCTTTTAAACCAACTTGATACAACATTTTCTGGAGTGAAAGGGTTAAATATTTTATTATAGTTTTCAATACTTGTTAAATATTCTAAGCTTGGATTTTTTTCTAAAAGTTTAGTAAAAACGCTTGGGCCAGAAACTGAAATGGTAGAATCTTGTCCTAATATGAGACCGTCATATCTGAAATTTTTTGCGATCCCTTCGCTGATTTTTTCTAATTTTTTATAAGGAAGCTTCATGTCTGGATTGTTTGCTGGTAAGCTGTTTATTTCTAAATAATTCTCTTTAATATTATCAATTAACTGCTGTATCCAATCTGATGATTTTGTAACTGGCTGAGAAGCAATAAAGGCATTGTTTCCTTTGACTATTTTAAATTCCCCATCTTTTACTTTAAATTCTCCAATTGCAAAAAAGATTTCCTCTAGCGTAGCATTTTTTGTTTTTTTTGCTATCTCAGTTATTTTCTTATCCATTTTATTGACTATTTGTTTAAAGTCTTCTTCTATATTATCGCTAGATATAATAAAATTTATTCTTCTTTTTAAAGCATTCATGTATTTATTAGAATACTCTTTTCTTGAAGGAATTAAGTTTGGGTTATTATTTAAAACTTCTTCTAAAAAAGCCATTTTTAATGCACCTAGAGGCATAGCAAAAGAATTTTTATATACAGGGTAACTTTCAATAAATTCATAAATTGGTTTCATTGTTGGTAACAAATCAACATCAATATAAATGCCACCATATTTTTTTAGAATTTCTAAACGAGCACTATCAGAAGCTGCGGCAAAATTGCTTCTGAGACTTAATTCTTGTTCATAAGAAGACTTTAACTGCCAATTATTTATTTCTTCATTAATATTTATAAATTGAATATTTTTATATTCTTTAACTAAATTTTCTTTATCTTTTTCAATTTTAGTAACATTATCATTGAATTTTTTTGCAGCTATTTTGTCATTTGGTTTTTTATAAAGTTCATGATCAATAAATTTAACACGGATCTCATCTTTTGTAAGACTATTATTCTTATTTTTTTCTGTTTCAAAGTATGAGTATAACTTATTTTGTAAAGTGTTTAATTGTTCTGCAAAAATTTTTTCATATTTAGAGTCATTTTTATGTTGAAATAAAGATAAAGATAGATATTCTTTTAAGCTTTTTTGAGTTTCATAAGTAAATAAATTACTTGAATCATACCAGATATTTACTTTATAGTCTGGATTCATTTGAGCCCAAATCTTGATATAATCCATTTGGGCATCACCCATGGGGCCGCCGATCCAAACAAAATGCATGAGCTTTGGAACTGACGAAGAATTTTCCTCATAATAGTATTTTAAATTTTCGACAAGACTATTGTGTTTTGTTTTGTATGGAGAATCGATCCATGGATAAGGTAATTTCTTTAATAAGTTAAAAAGAGCTATATACTTTTCCTGTTTAGTTGAATTTTCATTAATTTTACCTAAAACATTAATTTCATTTGTCAGCGAGTTAGTTAGAGTAATATTTTGTTCGATTGTAGATTTAAATTCATTTATAAAAGTTTCGTTAAAGACATCAGCTAAATTATTATCAAAATGTGATGTATGATTTGTTGATAAAAATGTTTCATTATTATTGTTTTTTTGTTTATTGCAACTATAAATAATTGGCATAGATATTGAAAATAATAAGAATTTTATTAAAATACTTTTATTAAATTTGTGACACACTTTTTACTCCATTATTTGAATTTGTCTTTTATACGAAGTTATCTTAAAATAACTCATATAAAAAAAATAAATAAACTGTAATGCTTTAAATTATTACGACATATCTTATATATTTAATTATATTGTGTATTTATTTTAAATTAACTGTATTCAAGAATTTTTCTACTAAAAATAAAGGTGTAGTTATTGAGAATTACTTTTTTGAGTTGAGAAATTATAAAGTTCATGACACTTTCACTATTAAATGTTAAGTTTGATTAAAGCTAAAGCAAAATATTAAGCTTTAACGTAAAATTATTTGCAATTCAGAAAATATATAAAATTTATAAAAAATCAAATTTTTTATCTTTAAATTTATAATTCTAATATTTGTTAATTTATGGTTTATGTAAATGTTACTTAAATTAATGATATCACAGAAATAAAAGAGGCGTCTTAGCATTGAATATTACATTTATGGGTTTCTTGCATCATCGTTTATATTAGTAACTTATTGAAAAATTTAGCTAAAAAATCTAAATTTACATTGATTCAGAGCAGATAATTTTGTTGGTCAGAAATTAAAAAATTTAAACTATTTATATTATAGATATAAATAGTTATTTTTATAAAACGGAATGATTATATTATAAATTATTTATAAAAATAACTTTATAGGAATGACTCATGTCTTAAATTTTTTAATTATAATTAATTTATTTGTTTAATATATTTTTATTTATAATAATAGTTTATATTAATTTTGTTAAATTACTTATTAAAACATTGAATATCTATTTAAATTATTAAATAAATTAGTAAAATAATTTAAAGTTAAATCATTTTAATTGTGTGCTTAAATATGTAAATATAATTTAAATTTTTTTGTTACATAAAAATAAATTTAAATATAAATTGTATTAAAAAAAATTGAAAATATTTAATTTAAGTGCTAGCAAAAAATAATTATTTTTCGGATTGTGTTAATTTATGTTGGAGGATAATTTTTTGAAAAAAATAATTTACTTAAGTTTATTAATATTTACATATAATATCTTTGCTTTAACTTCGGATGATGTGAATGAGAAAGATTACAGCTCTAAATTACAAGGAGGTTTAGATAATTACCCAAAATTTAATCAAGATTTTGCTAAAGAAAATCCATATCAAGGAGTAAATACCCAATATCCTGAATTTGATAAAAAGAATAGCGTTGAAAATCCTTATGCTAAGAATGATAATTTTGGAAATAATAGTGAAAATATTAAATTTGAAAATTCTGGTTATCCAGCATTTGATAAAAAAAATAGTGTTGAAAATCCTTATGCTAAAAATGATAATTCTGAAAATAATAGTAATGAAAGACCAGGTTACCCAGCGTTTGATAAAAAGAATAGCGTTGAAAATCCATACCATAATAGTAGTAACAAAAACTCTTATTATTCGGAATCAGTAAAAGAAAGAAATGAAAATTATAATAGAATATTAATAATTTATATTACTGGCTCAGATGGAAATCCAAACGGTTTGTCAATTGACATTAAAGATGAAAAAAAATATTATGAAAATGTTAAAAAACTAAATATAACATCATTTTTAGAAATTGAAACAAGGCCAAGGCAAGTAACAGGGACAAATATTCGCACTAATGAATATGTTTCTGTCATACAAGATGCAGAATATGTTTTTCCAAAAGTAGTTGGACCTGATTCATTACCGCAAGCAGGGGTCATTTTTGCTGCTGTACCTATAAATAAAATTAGAGATGGAATTTATGATAATGGCATAAATTATTTACTTGAATGGGTCAGCAATGAAAGATACGTAGGTAAAATTAGAATTGTGGGGCATGGAAGTTCGCATGGTACTGTTGGTATGGATGTTTATGGGTATTATGAACCCAAAATTTCTTTAAAGCATCTTGTTGTCGCGCGTTGGTTAGTAAAAGGTGGGCTAATAAAAAATAAATTTGATAAGTTCCATAAAAACCCAGGAGTGCTTGCGCAATATGGTTTACGAACCATTCATGTCGCTTCTTGTTTGGCGGGTTCTTATGATCCTCAGGTTTATATTAATAAAGCAGGAACTGGTAAATTAGATCGTAACAAAATTTATCATCATAAATTAAACAATATTGATACCTTTAATTTACAACCTGATTATGGGGATAAACAACCGCTTCCTCCTTGGACGTATCACGTTGAAGGGGTTGACTATGGTTCAGGAATTGCCCAATACGAAGGGGTATTAGCAGAAGAATATAATATTCATGGAGTAAAAGTAACAGGAGCTATGGATTCCATTGTCGTTGGATTTGATGGAAAATATTATAGAACCGTTGATGATGGCACACCTGAACAAATATTTATATATAGAACTTTCTATGAAGCTTATAATGAGTATAAAACCAAAGCAGCGCATTATGAAAATTCAGGCTACAGTGCGGGATCGCAGGATCTCAATTTAAAAGAGAGAAGATATCGTTTTGAGCAAAGAATTATAAATGGCAGAAAAGAATTAGTTATTCTGTCTAAATCTATACGCGAAGGAAATTCTTCAATATTTAAACAAGAAAATGTTACCGAAGATTTTGAGATAAATTTTGTTAAAACAAAAATACCAGCTGGAATGACTTCGGGAACAATTATTATCCCACCTACAAAATATAGTTTAATGATAATTGCTCATGAATTTGGATATAGTCATGTGACTTTAATAGAAAAATTAGCTAAATCACCCAATAAAATAAGAGTTATTACATAATATTAAAGAAATAAATATTATGTAATATAAAAAAGAATTATTATTTAACTATCGCAACACAATCTATTTCAACTAAATACTCTTTTTGTGCTAAAGCTTGCACACCAAGCCAAGTTGAAGCGGGTTGGTTTTCTGAACCAAATGTTTCGATTAGAAGTTTGCTAATTATACTAGCATCTTCTCCTGGTTTAAAATTTGGAATGTAAATCCTTAGCATTTGGATATGATTAGGGGTTGCATTTGCAGAAGCGAGGGCTTGAAAAATATTTTGCATAACTTGTTTGAATTGCCCAGCTAAAGTCTTGCAGGCGCATACTCCGTGTTCATTCCAAGCAACTTGCCCTGAAATATGAATTATTTTTCCAGGCTCAGAAGTAACAACTTGCGAAAAGCCCCAAGGTTGGCTAGCAAATAGTTGTGCTGGTTGTATACAATTTCTAGGCATTTTTTTTTCCACATAAAAAGTAAATAAAAAAAACATTATTTAAATTATGGTTAATTTTTTATTTGTTTTGTTTTGATTAAGGTTTAAAATTGACTTGCTAACTGACAAGCAGATTCACAAGCTCCTTCCATGTAACCATAGTAATCGGTACTGACATGTTCGCCAATAAAATGCAATCTGTTATTTAGTTCAGGTTGCTTCCAACAGCCATACAGCGAAGTAAATTGCCCGATTAAAGGTGATGAATAAGAACCTTTAATTAAAGGTTGTTGTGTCCAATAAAGAGAAGTTTTACGATTGTCATAATAATTTGTAATGTTAGGGTAGAGTTTTGAAAATAATTTTAATGCCATTGTATAATGTTCTTTATTCTGTTGTTCTCCAGTTTTACCTCCTAATAATAAAGTAAGAGCTCCTTTTGCTCCTTTTTGGTGGCGGGTAGATTCCCATATAGCGCCACAAATTTCATCTGAGCCTAATCTTTTTTCAATTAATGTTTTTTGATTTTTTTCAGTCCAAATTTTGTTGTTAAATCTTAAAATTATTTTGGCATTTGTTCCGAAGCCATAATTTTGTATAGCATCTTTTTTAACCTTAGATAGTTCTAAAGTATTTATTCCTTCAATTTCTTTTAATATTTTACAAGGAACCGCTAAAACAACTCTGTAAGATTTTACTTCTTTAATACCAGAAGGAGTTGCAAAGGTTAGGATGAAGTGATTTATTTTATCTACTATTTTTATGAGTTTATATTCCATATTTATGGTGGTTTTTTTAGAAACATCATCTTTTAATTTCTTAATCAATGAACTATTTCCACCGACAATTTTTAAGGATTCATCACATTCTTGCCAAAGTGAAAATTTTTGTGAGTCGATTTCTTTTGGGAAAAATTGCAGTAATGAAATGCAAGATTGAATAGAAGTATCGGTTCCATTTAAAGTAGCTAGCCCATTAAGAATAAGATCATGATACCATTTCGGTAAATATTGATTAAACTTGTAAAGATATTCTGCTACAGATAATTTATCTAATTGATTCCAAAATTCGTTATTTGATGTATAATCTGGCCATAAAATATTACCAATTTCATCTTTGGGAGCATTTTTAAGATCGTTATTTATTAAATTTAAGAGTATTTGAGAAACTTCATTTAATTCATTTTGCGATATGCTTCGATTGTCACAGTAAAAGACATCCATATTTTTTTTTGTAGCTAATGGTGAATTTACATCGATAATTTTTAGACCTAATTCTTTGCAAATATTTAAGGTATTGAAATGATTTTTATTTAGGTATTCTGCCCCTAATTCGACATATTGCTGATCACTATTAAAATTTTTAAGAGTTCTTATTCTGCCGCCTAGTTTTGTGGCACTTGCTTCGAAAATAACGGTAGATAGATTTTTATTTTTAAGTTTATAGGCAAAACTCAAACCAGCTAAACCTCCTCCTATGATAGCAACATCTAATATGTCTTGAGTTACTGCAAATATTGGTTTAATTGTTGAACTCATTAGAGCAAAAGCTAATGAAGATACACCTTGCTTTAATATTTCTCTTCTGTTTTTTGTCATATAGTCTTCCTTAATTATATGAAGCAAAAATTATTAATAATTTTTTTTTATTT
>CAYSZE010000169.1:0-2886 GCA_964435255.1 uncultured Oligoflexia bacterium | reverse complement strand
AGAAATTTGCAAATTATTAAAGATTTCTGAAAGAAGTTTTTACAGATACAGGACTGATAAAAAATATCAATAAAAATTTAATAATTTTATAACTGTAAGTCCCCATCCCGCCCTATTTGACACAGTTACTTACTGCGTACCTTTATAGTTACTCTTTGTGCTGAAGAAATTTGTCCTTTTGTTAACTCAGAAGCAAAGCGTTTGCATTGGCCTTTTCTTGATCCTGCAAATAAATCAGACAGTCCAGAAGAATCAATTAATAAATTTAGAAAAGCTAGGAATGAAATTAGAGAAAAAATTAAAAATTATTTTTGTTCATGAAATTAAATAAAGTAAAAATTTTGTTTAGCACAAAAAGAAAATTTAAAATCAATGTCAACAAAAATGTATTTCACAATTATCTAATATTTAGCTGGCGTTTATTAATGTATTTTTTTGCAGTTAAGCGGGTCGACTTCTAAGATTTTAGAAATCGGTGTTATTGTGACTTACATCAAGAATAGCTTTGAATCTTCAGCTTTTAGAAAAGAACTTATCAAAGAGCCAAAACAAGAATGGTATTAGAGAGCATTTTTCCCAGCATTTTAGTATATTATGAATTCGTCATTCTAGTCTCTTAGTATTTTCAAGCCGCTTAGTTCAGTATATAATGACACTCTTTGAAGTCGATTTATAAATTTCATAACTCAGAAGGCACAATTAGATTGTATCTTATAGGATTTTTGGTGAAGAGCGCTTCTGAAATTGACAGTTGTTATTAGAAACATCAATTCAAGTGTATTAGAAAACTTGAGTATATACAAAAAAATGTAAAAATTATTAGTTTTATTAAATATTAAAACCCAATATTGGTTTATTACCAGCATCTGCTTAAATTTTTTTAAATTCATTATCCCCCCTTCTTTTTGTGAAAATTCAATATTTCTCCTATGAATTCATTAATATTATATATAAAATTATTAATATTACATCTAAATAAAATTAATAATTTTACTAAAATAATTAAAATAACTTAATTTGAAATTTCAGTTATGATAACTCCCATTATGTTGTGTGAATCTGTGAAGGAAAGAAGAAATTGGCTAAAAAACAAGGGGGAGTGAGTTTGGGGATTGGGATTTTATTAAAAATTTAAAATAGTTATTTTGATTTTAGATTTTATGCTATATTCGAGTGCGCATCTCGGTGTCATTTCCCAAAGAGGATGAGACTAGAGGGATTGTAATTTCAGTATGTTACCCAAAGAAAATAAGACTTGGGGTTTCTCCTTTAGTAAAATAAATATCCCAATGAACACATAATTTTAACAAATCATATAGTTACATCTAATAAACACTTTATTTAAGGCATATTTAATATATATTGTATATATCTATAATATATGTTATTCTAGTATTGACTCACAATAAGGAGCTGTATTGAATGGAAATTGTTGCTGATGAAGAGGTTGAAACGTGGCTCAGAGAAGTATGGGAGGGGGAATTTGAATGGGATGAAGGTAATCGGTATAAAACGGCAAAGCATGATGTCACTCCAGAGCAAATTGATACTATTACCGAAAATGAAATGGTGTTTTTAGGCAGAATTGTAGAACCAGAAGGGATCTCATTTGACGAAAATCGGTATATTCTACTTGGTATTATAATAGACAAACGAGGTTTTGCTTTAATTTGTACGATTCGTGAAGAAAAGGTTCGGCCAATTTCATGCAGGCGCATGAGGGATAATGAAAAGAGGGCTTACAAAAATGCAAAAAAATTACAATCTAGATGATGAATTAGAAAATCTTGAAATTACAGAAGAACACTTTGAAAAAGCCGCTTTTATTCCTGCAAAAAAAGGGAGAAAAAGCATAGGAAAAAGAGTCAGTATTATTTTACCTGACGAACTTATTAAATCGCTTATGGTGCTGGGAAAAGAAAAAGGATTAGGTTACCAAACATTAGCAAGAGTTATGTTAGTAGAAAAAGTAGAAGAACTTAAAGCTAAAAAGAAAAAAGTTGGATAGATAAAGTGAAACATTGTTATATGTGCGACAAGGATGTCGAAAAATTTAAAACGAATAGTCATATAATTCCAAAAAATTTATATAAAAAAATAAAAGACCCTGATAAATTAGTTATATTAGGAATATGGTAAGGATCTAATCAAAATAGACCCATTTACAGATATAATACGTTGAAATAAAAAACTAAAATAGTATTTTTTTAATATTAAACTTTTAAATCACAAGCTATTTTTTTTTAATAATATTAATAAACCATTACTTACCGTATATAATTAATTATTATTTGCTGAAAATCGCTTGCAAGCTTACCTTCTTTTGGATAGTTATTAAATTCCCTAATTATATCATCTAGTAATGGGGTTCGTCCGTTAATTACATGGCATTCAAAACAAGTAGCTATAACTTGATTTTTTTTATAAGAATTAAAAAATTCATCTTTATAAACTACTATACTATAGGACGAGCCAAGCTGACAGCTGATTGTTCGCGCCATTTCTAGGCTTAAAATAATTACAACCATTTAATTATACAGGAAATTTTTTCATTTTATCTGTATAAACTATTTGAGCTTCGTGAATTGCCAAACGAGAATAAATTTCTAATGACTGTCGAGTTTCATGTCCTGAATAAGGCTGAATTAAAGCATCATCAATACCTTGTGATTTTAACCATCTAAAAAGAAAGTGTCGCATTTTATGAGGAGTTAAGTTTCCTGATATTTCTGCTTCGATAACATATTTCTTAAACATTTTTTGAATACCTGCATATTCCGCTGAAAGCGGTGGTGAATTCCAATCGAATTCGGCACGAGTTTCCGATTGAAAGCGGCGCCCGTAGAGGCTATGATTCTGCTCAAAGATTCTATTTCATAATCGCAG
>CAYSZE010000168.1:0-3084 GCA_964435255.1 uncultured Oligoflexia bacterium | reverse complement strand
TTTACATGCTATTTTGTTTGTTCTTCACCCTATCATTTTAATTGTATTATTTTGTAGTTGGGTAAATTTTTCTACAACAGAATTAGTTATTTTTAGGCAAATAAATTTGCCGCATTTAAAATATTTAATAGCAGCTCAATTTGGTTTAGCTGTTATTTTCTTTTTTTATCAAATTATTTATTGAAACATTATTTTTAAGGATGAAAAAAATGTTACAAAAGTCATTAATTAACAATGATATTTACAAATCTCTAGATGATAAGTGGTACACAGGTAATGATTATGTCGCACTATTGCGAAGTGAAGCAAGGGCAAGAAACCCTTATATAAAAGAAAAAATACTGCATTATTTTTCCCATGACTGTAAAATTTTGGACATTGGTTGTGGCGGAGGTTTGCTTTGTAATGATTTGGCTAATATTAGTAATAATATAATTGGCATTGACATGCACGCAGAACCGTTAATCATTGCAAGGAAATATAACACTTTAAATAATGTTAATTATATGCAAGGTAATGCGTTGCAATTGCCTTTTGCAAATGAAACTTTTGATGCCGTGAGTATTTTAGATGTCCTAGAACATGTTGATAGTTATGAAATAGCTTTAAGTGAAGCCATTCGTGTCTTAAAAAAAGAAGGACTTCTCTTTTTTCATACTTTTAATAGAAATTTGTTTACAAAATACTTTGTGATAAAAGCAATGGAATGGTTTGTAAAAGGAACACCAAAACATTTGCATGTTTATCAATTATTTATTAAGCCTCAAGAACTTATCAATTATTTATCCAAAGAAAATTGTAACCTTATTGAAGTTAAGGGGTTAAACCCAAAATTTACAATTAAAAACTTTACAAAACTATTATTTAAAAATGAAGTCGATGCGAATTTTTCTTTTACATTTTCAAATCGTTTGCATGCAGGTTATATAGGATTTGCGCAAAAAAAAGGAATTAACTCTGACCCATAATATATTGCTGAATTTGCTTTGTCGTACTAATAAGCATATGCCCTTGTTCAACTAAATTATTTGCTGTGCTTGAAGTTTCTGTAGCTGTTGTTTGATTTTTTTGGGTTGTTCTATCAATTTCAGTCATAGCTGTTGTTATTTGTCTGACACCAATTTCTTGTTCTTTTGTAGCAGAAGATATTTGTTCTATAACAGAAACCATATTCACAATGTCTTCTGAAATTTTTACGAAAGAATCTTGTACTTCAGTAGTGACTTGTTTGCCATCGGAAATTCTACCAGTAGTCACGCTTAATATTTTGTTTACTTCTTCTTGGCTTTTGACAATTAAATCTTGAATTTCTTTTGCCGATTTACCGCTGACTTTTGCTAAGTTTCCAACTTCTTCAGCCACCACCGCAAATCCTTTACCATATTCACCTGCTCTTGCCGATTCAATGGAAGCATTTAAAGACAACAATTCTGTTTTAGAAACAATGTCATTTATGACTGAAGTTTTGGCATGTATTTGATTGATAATTTGAGCAATATTTTGCAATTGATTATTCGATTCTTGAATAGTATCCATACTGGTCATTAATTTTTTCATAGTTATCAAATTGTTCTCTGCTTTACTCGAAGCATCTTTTGCCACTTGGGTTGACTGTTGGGCGTTTTCCGAGGTTTTATTGACCATACTGGTTATTTGATTAATAGCTGCTGTTGTTTGATGTACTGAGGCCGCTTGAGCAGAAACCGATTCTGTCAATACTTTTGAATTGTTCATTAAAGTGTTTGCAATAGTCATAGTATTGTTACCTTGTTCTTTAAGGCTAACCAAAGACTTTTGAATATTTTTTGTGAGTCTTATGATTGATACAGATATAATAACTGAAATTAACAAAGAGATAAAAAGTACAACAGACATGGTTATTATTGTAATGCTCGTTAAATTTTCTCCTTTTTTAGTCGATTCTTTGCCACCGTTTATATTATATTTTTCTTGCGCTCCTAATGTTTCAAGAAATTTAAACAATATAGGTCTTCCAGTCTTATAGTAGTGACTTAAAGCTTCCACTCCGCGCCGTTCTTTAACTAGGTTTAGTTCTTCATCAATGGCATCAAGATATTCTTTAAAAGTAGCTAAGGTATCAGCATAAAGTTTTTCTTCACCAGGTGCGATTAAGGGTTTGTAGTCTTCAAAACCTTTTTCTATCAATTTCCTATATTTATTAATGTCTTCTATATTGCTAACATATTTGTCACGTTGTCCTGCAATATTGTCAGCTATAACCAAGACAACTCGGCGGGATAAATTGCCAATTGTGACGTTTAAATCAGAAAAAGCGGCTATGCTTGGCATCCAATTTGATCCCGTTTCAGTCGCATATTCTTGAGTTTTGTTAATCATATACATACAATATACACAGGCAAATAAAATAAGAAATATGAGTAAAAAAATAGAAGAAATAATTTTAAACGACAAACTTTTATTGCGCATTTTTTTGCACTCCAAATTATTCTTTTGTTATTGTAAACGTTTTATGTAATTGAAATGAAAAGATGGCGTGCTGCCAAATAAATGACAAATTAAAAGCGAGAGAAATATTATTTTAAGCGGATTTTTTACCTAGTATAAGACCTTCAATAATTTGTGTTGTCAGTTGCAGTTTTTCGCCTTGTTCGACTAATTCATTTGAAGACTGTGCAGTTTCGTTAACAGATGCTTGGTTACGTTGTGTGGATCTATCTATTTCAGACATAGCAGTGGTAATTTGTCTCACGCCAATGTCTTGTTCCTTTGTTGCCGCAGAAATTTGTTCAATAACAGACACCATATTTATAATGTCTTCTGAAATATGCAAGAAAGACTCCTGCGCTTCAGTAGTAACTGTTTTGCCTTCTGAAACACGGTCTTTAGTGATTCCTAATATTTTATTCACTTCTTCTTGGCTTTTCACAATAAGTTCTTGAATTTCATGTGCTGATTTACCACTGATTTTTGCCAAATTCCCCACTTCTTCTGCCACCACCGCAAAGCCTTTACCGTATTCCCCTGCTCGCGCCGATTCAATAGAAGCATTAAGTGACAACAGTTCTGTTTTGGAAACAATGTCATTAATAACCGAGGTTTTAG
>CAYSZE010000167.1:0-18845 GCA_964435255.1 uncultured Oligoflexia bacterium | reverse complement strand
GCTTGAAAATAATAAATTTTCTCGTACGGCCTTTTCCGATGTCTCTATTTCAGAATCAGATTTTACTGAAAATCAGCTCATAAAATCAGATTTCTCTGAATTAACGATAAAAACAAGTCGACTAACACGGGTGCAATTTACCAATGTTGATTTTTCTGACTGTGAATTTGAGGATTGCGATATTCAGGGGATTGAGTTTGAAAATTGTAAATTTAAAGAATGCCTTTTTACAAAATTGCAGTTGGTTTTAACAAAACCACTCAAAATTTCTGGTTGTAATTGCGTTGATAAAAATTTTCAGGGTTGTCAAACAGCCGAAGAATTTTTGGAAATAATCAACTCGCCTCACACGGATTCCCGTCAATAATTCTTGCAGAAAGCGCATTTTTTTTGGATAACAACTGAGTCCATTTTCTTGCTTCGAACGCTATAGGGGTAAGTAAGTTTATGGCTTTTTGTAAGCCAGTCATTTATTTGGGAGGTTACTAATGACTATAAAAGTAGGCATTAATGGTTTTGGTCGTATCGGTCGTTGTGTACTTAGAGCATTAAAAAATGAGAAAGATATTGAAGTTTGTTTAATCAATGATTTAACAAATGCTAAAACACTCGCACACTTATATAAGTATGATTCTGTCCATGGCAAAGCTGAACAAACTGTTGAGCATAAAGAAAATGCGCTTGTTCTTGATGGCAAAAATATACCTATAACTGCCATTCGTAATCCAGCGGAAATCCCTTGGAGTACTCATGGTGTTGAAATTGTTCTTGAATGTACTGGTCTCTTTACAGAAGGAGAGAAGGCTGCAGCGCATCTTAAAGCTGGTGCAAAAAAGGTTATTTTAAGTGCTCCTGGAAAATCTATTGATAAAACTATTGTAATTGGTGTGAATGATTCTGAATATGATAGCAAGCTACATAATATTGTAAGTAATGGTTCATGTACAACTAATTGCTTGGCTCCTTTTACAAAAGTGATTCATGAAAAATTTGGAGTGAAAAAAGGATTGATGACAACCATTCACTCTTATACAAATGATCAAAATATTTTGGATTTACCTCACAAAGACTTACGTAGAGCACGTGCTGCTGCTTTAAGTATGATTCCAACTTCCACAGGTGCTGCAAAAGCAATTTCGGAAGTTATTCCTTCTTTAGCTGGAAAACTTCACGGCTTTGCTGTTCGTGTACCTACTCCTAATGTTTCTCTTGTTGATGTTACTTTTGAATTAGAAAAAACTGTTACAGCTGCTGATATTAACGCGGTATTAAAAGCTGCTTCTGAAACACATCTTAAAGGAATCTTAGGATTCTCGGAAGAGCCTCTAGTCAGTTGTGATTTTAATGGTTGTGCGAATAGTTCAACTATTGATGCGGAATATACAACTGTTATTGGTGACAATATGGTTAAAGTTCTTTCATGGTATGACAATGAATGGGGCTTCAGCAATCGTATGATTCAATTGACTCGTTTGGTTGCGACAGGTAAATATTAATCTGAATTATGGTTTTTATTTTTAAAATCCTCTAAAAGTTTTCTCTTTTAGAGGATTTTTTTTGAATTCTCATTTTGCCATACCAAAGATTGCGAGTGAGATCTCGTGACAAAGCTGACTTCGCTATTAAACTATAAAAATCTTTATAATGAATTCCTATTTGTTTTGCCATTAAGGGCAGAACACTATAATAAAATGAAATTCCAGGTAAAGTATTAGCTTCTAAAAAATACAGATTTCCATTTTCATCACATCTCCAGTCCATACGGACAAGATCTTTTAAATTTAAATAATTAAAAAGAATTTGAGAACTATTTTTAACTAAGTTTTCATCCTTTTTTGATAATTTTGGAAAAGTAACTTTTTCTCCCATCATTTCTTTTGATTTATTTGCTAGCCCATAAATTTTATCTTCAACTTCAATTTCAGCAATAGGTAAGAATAATGGAGGTGTGCCAATTATTCCTGATGTAAATTCTCTGCCATTCAGATATTTTTCAATTAAAACCCCATCTGGATATTTTTCTAGAAGGATTTTAACTTTATCTTCTGCTTCAGATTTTGAATTAGATATTGAATAGGATGCATCAATCCCCATACCAGAACCTTCTCCATCTGGTTTAATAAAATGTGTTTCCTTAAAAAAGGTGCTTGGAATTTTGCCGAAGTCTTTAATATTTTTAATTATATAAAATGGTGATGTGGGAATTTTTAATAAATTACATAATAATTTGAGTTGTGTTTTACTCATACATATAGAATGAGCATAAGGATCCGAACCAATAAAAGGAACTCCTGATAATTCACATAAAGATGGAATCCAACTTTCACGTGCAAGAGAACCCCATCCTTCAGCTAAACTATGAATTAATGTACATTGGGAACTAAAATCAGACCATTTTGTTAGAAAAGTGGAATCTAACGGAAAAAGAATTACAGAAAAACCTAATTCACTCCAAGTTTCGCAAATTTTATCGATCGTCTTTTTTGTTTCCCATTCTGCTGAAGCGTCCTCAGGGAAAATTATTTTTTCTGAATTTTCTAGTTTCATTGGTAAATCGTATACAAGACCTAATATTTGATTTTTATTTTCAGAAACAAAAACTGCACTCATAATTTTCTTCCCCTTTAAAAAATTATAAACCGATTCATCGCCCAGTGACAAAATAATTTGTTGAACAAAGATATTCTTGTCTATCATGGTAAAATAATTTCTTAATAAAAATAAATAAAAAATGGTATTGCCTCTACCAATTTTTTTTGGCATGAGTTAAATTAAGATTGGACCGTGGAATTGTGAACGGTTAGAAATTAAAATTGAAAGGAGAATGTTTTATGGCTGAAACAAAACGTAAGAAAGCTAGCGCAAAAAAAAGTGGTGCAAAGAAAGCTACAAAAAAGGTTGCTAAGAAATCTGTTGCAAAGAAAAAGAAAGTTGTTGCTAAAAAACCAACTAAGAAAACAGCTGCTAAAAAGAAAGTAGCTAAGAAATCTGCTAAAAAAGCTGTTAGAAAAAAAACAGCAAAAAAAGTAAGTTCTAAGAAAAAAACCATAAAGCGTGGTCGTCCAACAAAATCATCAGCAAAGAAACGTGGTCGTCCATCAAAAACATCTTCGAAGAAACGTGGTCGTCCAAAGAAGGCTGTTGTTAAAACTCCAAAAAAACGCGGTCGTCCAAGCAAATTAGATAAATTAAAACAATCTATGAGACGCGGTCGTCCAAGAAAATCATCTGGAGATAAAGGTCATTCTTCTAATGAAGTTATGAATGAACAAGGAACAATATAACAAACACAAAATAACAAATGATGTTTTGTGTTTGTTTTTCAATATGAAGAATTTTTCAAAAGATTTATTAGTTTGGTACAATGTTAATAAAAGACATTTTCCTTGGCGCGATAATATAAATGTTTATCATACTTGGATTTGTGAAATTATGAGTCAACAGACGGTTATTTCTGTTGTGTTACCTCGTTTTAAAGAATTTATTAATGAAATACCCAATTTAAATTCCTTAGCATCTTGTTCTGATGATAAATTAAGAAAATTATGGGCTGGTTTAGGCTATTATGCACGTGCCCGTAATTTGCGAAAAGGTGCGCAATATATTTTAAATGAGTTTGGTGGTGTTTTTCCAAACAATAATAATGATTGGTTAAAAGTTCCAGGCTGTGGTCCTTATACAGCAGCTGTTATTGCGAGTATTTGTTTTAATGAACCAATTGCTTGTGTTGATGGTAATGTTATTCGTGTTGTGAGTCGTCTGCTCAATTTACAATCTGGTGTTTGGGAAAAAGACGGACTTAATAAAATTAATAGTTACGTTAATGAATGGATTGCAAAAGATCATCCAGGCGATTTTAATCAAGCTATGATGGATTTAGGTGCAACAGTTTGCAAAAAGCAAAATCCTAGTTGTTATATTTGTCCTGTTAAAATTTATTGCCAAGCTTATGCAAGTGATTCCATAAGTTTATGCCCCCCTGTGAAGCCGAGAAAAGATACAAAACTTGAAAATGTATTCGCTTTAGTATTTGAACAAGCATCTTCTCAAAATATTTTGCTTGTGAAGCGTAATCATGGATTTTTAAATAAAACAATTGGCTTTCCTTTGATAAAAGAAAATCAAGCTGAATTCATTTCTACTTTTTTACAAGAATTAAAAAAAATAGGATTAAATTCTTCTATCCTTAAAGGAGAATTTAAACATTCAATTACACATCATAAAATTTTAGCTAAAGCAATCATAATAAAAAATGTGAAATGTGAAGTAAATATACATATGCTGGCAAAAAAATATTTTTTTGGTGATGAATGGCATTGGCTACCTATTTCACAATTAAAGCATAATTTGTCATCTTCTCTTGACCTTAAGGTATTAAAACTTTTATCCTCATTGTAAGTGTAAAATGCGCTTAAATGAGGGTTCAAAATATGCCATCAGTTCAATTAAACCTGATTCCTCCTTATATTAATGGAAATTTTCACTCGACAAATAAAACAGAACATATTTTTTCTGTTTATAATCCAGCTAATCCATCGGATATATTAGCCACAGCTAGTTGGAGTAAAGATTTAGTCGATCCTGTCATTCAAGGAATGAAAAGTGCACAAAAAAAGTTTCGTTTATCTTCACTAGATGAAAGACTCTCGTATTTAAAAAAATTAATTGGATTTTTAAAAGAAAATGCAGATGAAATTAAAAGTAACATGATGCTAGAACTTGCTCGTTCAAAAGTTGCAGTAGAGGAAGAATGGGCATTGTGTGAAAAATTATTTGCGGCCTTACCTGAATTTTGCAAGCAAGCATTGTCAGTTAAAAGAGATGAAGAAGGTTGGGAATGGCAATATGCCCCACTAGGATTGGTTTTAGTCTCTTCTAATATTGCATTACCAGTTTATACGCTGCTAAGTAGTGTTCTTCCTGCTTTAGCAGCAGGAAATGCTGTGTGTATGCGGCCTTCTTCGCATTGTTTGCTTTCTGGTTCATTGTTAGCTAGTGGTTTTCACCAAGCCTCTTTTCCTGCAGGAGTGGTTCAAATTTTATATGGCGATTTTGAAGTTTTTCGCAGACTTGTATTAACGCACCAGTTTGACACTATTCTTTATACTGGTGGAGAAGAAAGTTTAGAACAAATAAGAAGAGACACCTCAACCCAACAAAATGCAAGATTGGTTTTGTGCGGTGGCGGTAAAAATGCTGCTTATGTATCAGAAACAGCTAATATACCAAAAGCGATCGCTAAAATTGTCTATGGCGCTTTTTTAGATGCTGGACAAAGGTTGGAATCAACGAATTTGGTTTTTGTCGATAAGAAAATATTTTCTGAGTTTCAAGATAAATTAGTTGCTGCTGTTAAAGCTATGCCGATCGGGGCGCGAGAAGATCTTTCGCGGAATGACATTCATGTGATGGAACCTTTATGTAGTGCAAATTCCTGGGAGCGATTTTTAAGATTTCAAGGGATTGCAGCACGAGAATCTGATGAAACTCTGAGGTGGGGCAAACCAATAGATAATAATGGTAATGGTTATTTTGTTTCCCCTGGTGTTCATTTTATGCGCGCAGAAAAAGTCTTAAAAAGTATTTATGCATCAAATGCTTTTTTTGGTCCTGATGTCTGTCTTATCTCAATCGAAGATAAACAAGAAATGATTCATATACTTGATGATCTTGGTGCTACCCGTTGTCTTGGTGTGCATTCACAATTTGTGGAAGAAGTTTATGATATTCGGAGACGATCGAGTGTTCCTTCAATTTTATGGAATACAGCAACGATCGATCTCAACCCTTTGCTACCGAGTATTGGCAGAGGAAAAGCAGGAAATAGTTACATTACAGGTGTTCGGTTTTTACTTTCAACAGTTTATCCTCAGGTTTTAAATTTATCGGCACCTTTTGCAGCGTTAGAAAGTGACATGGTGCATTTAAAGAAAAAACAAAACAATCTTTAAAATAACAGCTTCTGTTTATTCTAGAAAAAGTCAGTCGATACTCCTTTAAGATAATTTGACCTTATGGAGTATTTATTGGCTAATTTAATATTACCCCCAACAATTATGATAAGTGAAAATCCTGAAATATCTTCTGCAATAAAAAATAAAGCTATTGCTTATCAGGATTCATTGCTAATGCAATTGGGAATTACAAAAGCGCAAGAACAGTATAAAATGAAAAATGGCGCTTATCGAGGTATGCGGGTATTTAATTGGAATCAGTCTTACGATGCTTATTTATCTACTTTTTTTCTATTTAATACAGGGAAAAAACAAAGTACTGAATATTTACAAGCAGCTTCTATTATTCGTTTTAAAGATTGTTTGCAATATGGTGCTATATGGAAATTCACTGAAAACGTTTCTCCATTTCCAATTTCCGATTCATCTGTTCCGTTATCAACTATTGTTGTAAGAACATTTTCAAATATTGCTCCTGTTAAAATAAATTCTTTTTTTGATTTTCGGGCGGAAGAGAGAATTAGTAATATTTTAGATTTGTTTATGGGGGAAAAGCTTTCTAGTAAGGGAATATTAAATATTACAAATTTATCGAGAATTGTCTGTAAAGGAAATTATCATCAACAGTTAATGAATTCAGACAATATAGATTTTCCAGGGAAACCTCTTAACTTAGTTCAAATAACATTTAAATCAGATTTAGTTGAGAAAAAAAAAGATTGGCCAATGGTTACAGTCCAGTCACAACTTAATTCAGGTGTTTTCGCGCAAAAAAATAAAGATTTATACATTGATTTAAAACCGCAAGTGGTAAACCCCGAATCAATTGCAAATACTATTATCAATAAACTAATCCCTGAATTACATGACTTAACTAAGGCTGAATTTAAAGTGATCCGACGTTATCGTGGATGGATTTATTTAGATAAAGGACGGGCTTTTGGCTTACAAATAGGCATGCGTCTGATTGGACCTGAAAATGCAAAAATACATGTTATAAGATTTTTGCCGCAAGTAAATGGAGAAATTGATTCTTGTATTGCTTTTATTCGATATGAAGATGAAAAAAGACCGATTAAAGAAGGAGATACTTTAAAAATTGATCAAACAACTTTTCCGAAAAAGAAAAACGACATAAAGTGAGCAAAATAAATACTAACTAGCCATAATTTACTTAATATATTATTTTTATTTTTTTTAATGACTGTTTTAAACGTTCTTTTTTATCTGTATTAACTAAACAAATTATTAAATTGTTTACATTTTCTTTTGATGCTTTTACAGTGAAGCGATCGGATCAAAAGGAAGAAAAAGTTTGCAGATCAACTATTTTGATGATTTAATAGTTTTTATATTCAGGCCAAGCAATGGGAGGGAACAATGGCTAAAGAAATTCGTAGTTTTAAACATTTATTAGGAAAATTGGATGGTATGAGCGATCCACAGCTTGAAGCGCATTTTGGCTTATACGAAGGTTATGTAAAAAAATTAAATGAAATTGAAGAAAAACTTGAAAAAACGGATAGGTCTTTAACAAATTATAGTTTTGGCGAATTTGCTGAATTAAAACGTCGGCATTGTGTTCCTTATAATGGAACTTATTTACATGAAATGTATTTTGATAACTTGCTTGCGACAGATAATCCTTCTTCCCAATTTGAAAACTTAGCAAAATCTTCTTTCGGTAGCTTTGATAATTGGAAAGCTGATGTGAAAGCAACTGGTTTAGCTGTTCCTGGGTGGGTTGTGACGTGTGTTGAAACAACAACTGGTAAGTTAAAAAATGTGCAAATTATGGAACACCACATTGGATTCCCTTTAAATCATATTCCGTTATTAGTTATGGATACATGGGAACATGCTTTTTTCTTAGATTATAAAGCAAACCGTGGAGCATATATTGATACATTTTTTAAGAATGTAAATTGGACGGTTGTAAATCAACGAACTGCACAAGCAGTGAAATAAATTTAAGAACGTTTTAAATTTAATGTGTAGGCTCTTTTAAAAGCAAACAAAAAGAAAATGGAAAACCCACATAACCAAAGTATGGAGATAGTGGGGTTTATTTTTGAATTTAATTGAGAAAAAGAAATTTGTGCCCATTGATAAGTAGGGACAAATTCTCTTAAAAAACCAAATATTCCATTGCTTGGTATTGAAAAAGAACCAAATAGGAATAATAAATTTAACAACGTAAAAATACTGCGAGAAGAATCAGGATTAGCTATATAACCAATAGTCATTCCTAATAATGCCATGGGAATACCACCTAATAATGCAATAAAACTAAACTTGAAAAATTCTGAGAAACCTAAGGGTAACTTTAAAATAAATGTAGCAACAATTCCTAAAGTTATTAAATTTAAACAGGAAAGGCATAAAGTATGCAAAAGTCTACCAAATATCATGGGTTTTAATCCTGCGGGTAAACTTCTTAAATATTTTGCCCATTCCGAATTTTTTTCTTGGGTAACTCCCATTCCAAGTAACATAAGCGCAACCGTTTGCACGGCATAATTAAAAAATATGATAACAGCTCCTAAGGGATTGCTGCTTTCCCAATGGTTAGCAAATAATAATAGCATTAACGGTGGAAAAATAAGGGTAAAAAATAATGCAGGGACATTTCTTATGGTACTTAAAAATAAAATTCTAAAATATAAAAAAGAAAGGTTCACTATTTAATTTCCTTTGGATAAACGGATGAAAGCTGATTCTAAATTTTCTTTTTGAATATGTAAATTTTTAAATGGTACTTTATGACTTACAAGTTCATAAATAAGATCATCAGAGTTTGTTGTAGTTAAAGAATAGTGATTATTTTCAACTTGTAATGAATTGATACATGCAAATCTCTCCCAAGCAAACTTTTCTGTGCAATAAAAATTCACATATGAAAACTGGGAATTAGCTTTTTGTTTTATATCATTTACGCTACCATCTGCAATAATATTACCATTAGCAAGAAATAAAATACGCGTTGCAATTTGTTCAATTTCTTCTAAATAATGAGTTGTTAAGAAAATTGTTTTGCCATTTCTTGCAAAATTTTTAATAGTTAATAATAACTGTTTTCTAGATTCAACATCTAATCCAGTCGTGGGTTCATCCAAAAAAACAAGATTGGGATTGCCTATAAAGGCTAGGGCTAATGCGAGTTTTCGTTTAAGTCCACCAGAAAGTTTATTGGCTTTTTGTTTTAAGAAAGGGCTTAATTGAAAGAGGTTTACAATGTCATCCTTGGGAAACGGATGAGAATAATGTGCTTGGATAAAGTCTAAAAGCTCCTCTGTATAAATCCCCTCAGGAAATTCTAAATTTTGTGGGGTTAATCCAACTTTAACTCTTGCGGTGGGTTCTACGGGGTCTTTACCATATAACAATATGTTTCCAGAAGTTGGTAGCTCTTGGCCAAGCATCATCTTGATAGTGGTTGTTTTGCCTGCTCCGTTGACTCCAAGTAATGCAATGATTTCATTTTCATAAACAGAAAAATTAAGATTTTCAATGACACTCTTATTTTTGTATTTTTTATAAACATTTTTGAATTCTAAAATAGAAGCTAACGTCATATTCCTTATCTCCAATATTGCACATGTATTTCTTTTTTTCACGCGGTGCAAGAAGGAGCTGCCATTCATCATTCTTTTTGTAGAATTGAAAATTGAACATATTTTTCATTTTTTTGTCACATGTTTTAGGCAATGTTTTTGGAATCAAAACCTTTTTCATTTTATCCTATTATAAATTGATACAATCTTTCATTACAGTTTATTTATTTGAGGGAAAAATGCGAAATTTGTTTATCATCACCTCAATAGTGTTAGTGGTTCTTAATATTATTGCTTTTTTCATCTTTCCGCTTTTTCTGTTTTCTTTAATTTTAGTTATTCCTTTTGTTTTGATTGGTGTGAAAGATATGCTGCAAACCACTCATACTTTAAAACGAAATTTTCCTGTACTTGCCCACTTTCGTTACATGTTTGAAATGATTAGGCCTGAAATTCAGCAATATTTTGTTGAATCCGATACCGATGGTGTTCCTTTTAATCGTGAACAAAGAACAGTGGTTTATCAACGGGCAAAAGCGGTTCGAGATTCTGTGCCTTTTGGGACAAGAAAAAATGTCTACCAAGTGGGTTATGAATGGGTCAATCATTCATTGTTGCCAACCTCAATGAGTCCTGAAAATTTAAGAATATTAATAGGTGGTAAGGACTGTCTTCAACCTTATAGTGCGAATTTATTAAATATTTCTGCAATGAGCTATGGCTCTTTAAGCAAAAATGCCATTTTAGCTTTAAATGCTGGTGCAAAAGATGGTGGTTTTGCCCAAAACACAGGTGAAGGAGGTCTGACACCTTATCATTTAGAAAATGGTGGTGATATCATTTGGCAAATTGGAACGGGGTATTTTGGTTGTCGTAACAAAGACGGAAGTTTTAATGAATTGGCCTTTGTTAAAAAAGCAGCCCATACGCCACAGGTTAAAATGATCGAAATTAAATTATCCCAAGGGGCAAAACCAGGGCATGGGGGTATTTTGCCTGCGAAGAAAGTCACGCCAGAAATTGCTGAAATACGTGGTGTTCCGTTAGGTAAAGATGTTTTGTCTCCTCCAGCGCATTCTGCTTTTTCAACGCCCACTGAAATGATGTATTTTATTGGAAAATTAAGAAAGTTATCTGGTGGTAAACCTGTAGGTATAAAGCTTTGTTTAGGAAATAAATGGGAATTTGTGGCTCTTTGTAAGGCAATGCTACTCACAAACATGGTACCTGACTACATTTCTATAGATGGAGGGGAAGGGGGGACTGGTGCTGCTCCCTTGGAATTTACCAATTCGGTGGGAACCCCTGGCATTGATGCTCTTATCTTTGTGCATAATTGTTTAGTTGGTTTTGGATTAAGAAAAAAAATACGAATTATGTCATCAGGCAAAGTAACAACAGGATTTGAAATGATTAAACTTATAGCATTAGGTGCTGATCTCGTCTATTCTGCCAGAGGTATGTTGCTAGCTTTAGGCTGTATTCAAGCTTTGAAATGTAATTCAAATGATTGTCCTACGGGAATAACGACACAAAATCCAGAATTAATTCAAGGACTAGTTGTAAAAGATAAAAGAAAAAGAGTAGCGCATTTTCACCATGAAACTATAAAAAGTATGGTTGAAATTATTGATGCTATGGGGTTAGAAGGGACTCATGAGTTACGCCCATGGCACGTTATGCGTAGAGTAAGTGAAACTGAATCTAAAAGTTATGCTGAAATATTTGAATATATTCCTGAAGGATCGTTACTTTCAAATAATATCCCACCTTCTTTTGAAACAGCTGTAAAATTAGCAAGCCCTGAAACATTTAAACCTTTATTTGTTTAATAATATTTCGTTCTAAAATGAATTTAATTATTGACATAGTTATCTATTAAAAGATATACATTTAATGTATTTATTTTATATAATATTGGGATTTTTAAGGATGAGTATTTTTTCTTATGTAACTGCGAATTTTAATAAAAAGAAAGTATCTTTTTCTGATATTAATCATACTATAAAAGATTTTGAAAAGAAAAATTTTCAAAGTAAATTAGTAAGAAATGGGGCTTGTATTGGTATTGTTCTTGTTTTATTAAAACTATATGAAGATTATTATGATAAAAATAGCTTGAATTTTTATTTAACTATAAACTCTTTATTAAAAGAAGATAAAAAAATTATACATGAAATATATTTTTTAATGCAAATGCAAAACTATATAGCTGATAATTTAAATAAAAATAATGATATTGGTGATAAAATTTTATACTATCATGACTATTTACAAGCAAGAAATAAAGATAATTCTGTGAAGTTATCTTATTACTTAACGCAATATTATATTAGTGCGATTAAGTTGAATTGGGTATTTATAAAATTTTCACAGCAGTTAAATAACTTGAATGAGTTATATGAAGAAATAAATAATGTATTTATAAATTATAAAGAAGTTTATAATGATATTTCCTTATGTTTTTCTATATCATTGCTTTTTAAAGATTTTTGTTTTTTAAGTCAAAAACATATTAGAGCTCATAAAATTTCGATTTTTCTTAATATAAAAAATCAACAATCTACCTTAATTTTTATTGATCCTAATGAAGGTATCTTTGAATTTTCTTTAGGACATTCTAATGATATAAGAGGGTTCAAAAGCTTTTTTTACAGTGCTATTCGTTTGAATTACTCTTTGCAAAATTGCAGTTTTGAGCTTCTATTAAAAGACAATTCTGTTACAAATCGCAGTTATAGCCACCCTTTACCAAATATTGAAAATAGAGTTGAGCGTCTTGAATCTATGGGCAAAAAATTTGTGCGGACAAAAACTTTTCCTCTAAACCCAACATCCTTGTAAGCAAATGCGCAAAGCTGGATGCACTAAAACTTGCCTTACACATATTTAGCTCTGTTTCGTAATGCATTGTAACTAATTAATATATTTATTTTAATATAAAAAATTGTATAAATTTAAAAGATTGCTTTTCAAAGTAGAAGTTTTTTTTGTATATTTTTAATTCAACGACTTTTGCATGAGGTTTTTAAATGGAATTAAAACGCGGAATTTCTACTTCAGGCATATTATTTGCTTCTGTAAGTGCAACGATTGGTTCAGGATGGCTGTTTGGATCCCTATATGCTTCTAAAATGGCAGGTCCAGCAGCAATTTTATCTTGGCTTATTGGTGCGGTTGCCATTATAATAATTGCGCTCTGCTTTTCTGAATTATCTACTATGTTTCCTGTTTCTGGGGGAATGAGTATTTTTCCGCAATTAACGCATGGTACGGCTGTATCCTTCATGTTGGGTTGGATTTCTTGGTTAGCTTTTATTGTCATTGTTCCTATAGAAGTCTTAGCAGTTATACAATATGCTGCTAACTTTTTTCCGCATCTGATGTTAAAAGAAAAGTTAACCTTTTCTGGTTATATTTTAGCCTTCTTTTTAACAGCCTTTTTATTACTAATCAATGTCACTAGTGCTAAATTTATGTCAAAAACAAGCTTTTATATTACTATTTGGAAAATTTTAATTCCCTGCCTCCTTATTGTTTTATTCTTTTTTAAATCATCACATGTAGAAAATTTAACAAGTCATGGTTTTGCCCCAAATGGGTTGCATGGCATTTTCGCTTCATTGTCGATTGGGGGAATTATTTTAGCCTATAATGGTTTTCAGCCAGGAGTCGCTTTGGCAGGTGAAACAAAAAACCCTCAAAAAAGTATTCCAATAGCTATTATTGGTTCTATGGTTATATGCATGGTGATCTACTGTTTGCTTCAACTTGCTTTTATTTTAGCGATTCCCCCAGAGCTATTAACACAAGGATGGCAAAAACTAACATTTCCTGGAGAAGCAGGTCCTTTTGCGGGTTTGGCAACGGTCATAGGATTGGCTTGGTTTGGCATGATTTTATATTCTGATGCTTTAATTTCTCCTTTTGGTAGCGGTATTGTTTTTATGGCTTCTTCAGCAAGAGCCTCATATAGTATGAGTAAAAGTGGGCATATGCCTGTGTTTTTTCAAAAGTTATCAAGAAGTCGTGTGCCTGTGCTGGGCTTAGTTGTTAGTTTTATTGTGTCTTTATTGATTTTTGCTTTTTTAGACAATTGGCAAGAAATGGCGGCCTTTTATGCAGCAGCTATCTGTCTTTGTAATGCTGTTATTCCTGTGACTTTATATACTTTAAGGAAAGATTTTCCTAATTTGCCTAGACCTTTTAAAGTATTTAACTATCGCATTATTTCTTCTCTCGCATTTTATATCAGCAGTATGCTTTTATTCTGGAGTGGATGGAATATTATGTCTAAACTCATTATAATTATAGCAATTGGCTTTTTAGCTTTATTGACTATGAAAAAATTTAGTACACATAAATTTACGTTTGATTTTAAAGGCTTCACTTGGCTTTTGTTTTACATGGTTTCTTTAGCTATTGTTACTTTTCATGGAACTTATGATGGCGGGACTGGTAATATAAAAAATGGAATGGACTTTTTCCTAATTGGCATTATTTGTTTTATCTCTTTATTTCTAGCATCAAAATTTAAATTGGCTCGTGAAAAGTCGCAAGAATTAATTAATAAAACGATACATGAATTGCAAAAAGAAAAACAAAAGCATCATGATCAACAAGTCGCATAATTTGGAATATGGGAAAATGGTTCATTCTTTGACAAAATTATGTGTGCAAAATTATGATATAAGAATAAAATAGAATAAAGTATGTAAACTTTTTGTAGGTTGAGTATGCGTTTCTATTTGTTATGTATTTTGTTTTTTTTTACGAGTTGTAGCTACTTTCAAAAAGGCTCAATTACTGTAAAAGTCGAAAGTAAGCACAAGACTATTGCTGATAATGAAATTTCTTTGTATTCACTTGATAGTAATGAAAACAAAGAAATTAAAGTCATCGAAAGCCATACAAATAAAAGTGGTGTAGTAAAGTGGAATGTAGATTTTTCTAAACTGCAAGTCATGAAAGTTATCGTTCGAAACAAAAATATTGAAAATATATATTTACCAGAAGTCTTATTCCTGACGGCACCGAAATGGTGGCAAGACAGAGAGTTGAATATTGTTGTTACATTAAAAGAAATTAACTTTCAAAAACATCATTTGACTCAAAAATTTAATAAAGAAAAGAGTCGTGAATTTGATAATATTCTTGATTTTCCTATAGAACCTATAAATCATATGCAATCAATTGCACAAATAGAAGAAAATTTACCACCTGAGAAAATGATAGAACAAAATATTTCTATGTTTTTGAACGAAAAAAATAAAACTGAAACTCTAAATTCATTGGAAAATAGTTTTTTAAAAAGTTCAACCACCTTGAATACCATAACCGAAAAGAAATCAGTTCTTTTTGAAGATACTATCACTTTAGAAGTGATCAATAATAACAAACCTATTGAAAATGCTTTAATTTTTTTAGGACGTAATGGCACTCAAGCAGTGCGTTATTTAGGAACAAGCGACTCCATGGGGAGTCTCTCATTTAATGCTTTGCACCAGTATCGTCCCGATATTGTCATTGTTAAAAAAGATAACTTTATCACCACTTATAAACCGTTAGCTACTGGAAGTGGGAAACAGAATTTTAAAATTGAAATGGTAGAAGGAAAAAGTTCAGATTTTATTTTGCAAAATTATGCTTATTTTGTAGGAAGAGGATTGGACAAAACCGAACTAAAATTAAATTCATTAAAACTAGATGTATCAAGTCTATTGGGTTTTGTATCAGCGCAAAAACAAATTGACGATAAATCTTTTTTAACTTTAGCGCAGAAAAATGCTATACCAGAAGTCATCGATTTTCGGACATTAAAAAAAGCAGTTGAAATTAGTAATTTATCAAATCAACTGCCAATTCTTTATGTTTCATCTTTATTACCATATAAACCTGCGGTAGGATTTGTTGAACCTCCTGTCCTTGGAGCTATACAAAATAATCCCGTTTGGCGCAGAGCACGACGTGAGTTTTTTTCTCGTTTTATGAATGAAATGTCATTAAGAAGTATAATTTCTGATGATGTTAATAAAATTGCAAATGCTATGAATTTATCAACTTTAGAATTAGCAAAACAGGGTTGGAAAGATTCTATTTATTCTGGTGAACTTGATATATTATTACAATTGTATTTTGATGAAAATGAGAATGGAAAAGATTTTAATTTAATAGGTAAAATTTATGATAAAACAGGAAAAATAATTTTTGAAAAAGAACAGATATTTCAAAGTGATGATGCTGAAAAAATTTCTGCAAATATGTATTCACTTATGCTTGCTAATATTCCAATTGAAGGAGTTATTTTAAAGAAAAATAAAAAAGAAGTAACGATAAATTTAGGAAAAAATCAGAATCTCGTTGAAACAGATTTATTTGTAATTTATGCACAAAAAAATCCAAACTCACCACCAGATAGGCCCATTGGGATTGGTAAAGTAAAAAATATTTCTGATAAAGAAAGTATTTTAGATATCCAAGTTGGTTGGGAACAAATTGAGAAAAATGACGTATTAAGATGTGTGCGTTATCCTGAAAAATTAATCCAACAAGAAATTCAAAATCATATTGCAAGTTTTTGAAAATTTTTCGAAATAAATAGGAAGAGGTTAAAGTTGAAAAATGTATTTATATTATTAAGTGCTTTGTTATTTACTGGTTGTTATTCATTTGAGCAAGGATATGGGCAGATTTCTTTACTCATAAAGCAAAAAAATATTGAAGATGTTATTGCTGAAAATAAAGAAACTAAAGAACGAATAGAAAAATTAAAACTTGTAAAACCTGTATTAGCATTTGCGCAAAATGAAATAGGTTTAAAACCTGGTAAAAGCTATCGAAAATATATAGCTTTAAAAGAAGCTTCTGTTTCTTGGGTTGTACAAGCAGCTGAAAAAAGAACATTAAAATTAAAGACGTGGTGGTTTCCCTTTGTTGGTGAACAACCATACTTAGGGTTTTTTAATAAAGAAAAAGCATTAGTTCAAAGAGAAGAATTAAAAAATCAGGGTTTTGATACAATAACGGGAGGGGTTTCTGCTTTTTCTTTATTGGGATATTATCCAGATCCTTTATATTCATCAATGTTAGATCAATCTTCTTTATCAGAATTCATAGAAATACTTATACATGAATCTGTACATCGAACATTATATATTCCTAATTATTACTCATTCAATGAAAATTTAGCCGATTTTATTGCCAAAAAAGCTACAGTAAAATATTTAGATTCACATCCTGAATTGAATATAAATGCGCAAGAATATTTATTGCATTATAAAAAGAATTTATTAGCACAGAAAAAGTTTCAAGAATATTTAATAAAAGTAAAAAAAGATTTAGTCGATTTTTATAATTATGCTGCAAATAATTCTGAATTTAAAGATGAATCTATTTTTTTAGCTGAACGTGAAATAAAATTTAATAAACTAGCAAATGAATATAAGACTTTTATGCAAGGTTTAGAAGTTGGTACAAACTATGAACATTCCTTTCAAAAAGGAAAAATTAACAATGCGGTTATTTTGAGTTACTCTATTTATGAAGCAAAACAAGAACCCTTAGAACGAGCATTTCAGAATGCTAAACAAGACTTTAAGACGATGCTGAATAATCTTGAGAGTTGCTTGTCTGGGACTTTGCAAGATGAGAAGGATCTTTGGAATAAGGTAGAAAATTGTCGTGCTGATAATGGATTAAAGCCATAAAAACAGGGACACTTGCAATTAAAATGAAACCAATCATTAAGTAAGACATTTGATTCGATAAATAATCTTCAAATAGGAAACTTAAACTTGGACCCAATAACATGCCAATTGAGTATACGATATTTATAAATCCATAGCCTATATGATAAAGACCTTTTAAATCGGTCCGATCAATTTCATCGGCAAAAGCAGATAATACAGGACTAATAGTAAAGGCGCAGGCTACTCCTAAACAAGCCATTAAAATGAAATACATACTTAAATTTGTGGGTACCGTTGTCATTAAAATAAAAATTAATCCGCTTAATAGCATACCAAAAGGTATGACTTGGGTTTTACCAAATTTATCAGCAATTCTTGCGGCAATTGGTGAAACCAACGCTAATGACAAGACTTGAACTCCAAATAACAACCCGATAATTTCACTGGAAGCATTAAAATTTCTAGAGGCAATTAAGGCCAAACTTGGTTCTAAATAAGACAACATAAATGATTCAAGTAAAACGATTAAAGTCAGCGCTATTAAAATTTTATTATTTCTAGTTAAATTAAGGAAATTTAAAAAATTATATTCTCTTTTCTCATGGAATATTTCATTGTTTTTGGGAATACAAAATATAACAATCATACTTAATAAACAAATTGCAGCAATAATGTAAAAAGGAAATGCAAGACCGCCAAATTCATACATAAACCCAGCAAAAGGAGCTCCGATTAAGTGTCCTATTGATACCCCAATCATTGCTGTTGCTAATGCGGTAGAACGGTGTTGTGGATGCACACTTTGCGCAACAAGACTTAAGCCGCATGTCCAGGTTATAGCAGCTGCGGCGCCTTGTAAAAATCTAGCAACTAATAACATTAAATAAGTATCGCTATATGGAAAAAGCACACAAGAAAATACTAATAATAACCCACCAATAAGTAATGAAAATTTATTCCCAATATTTTTTGCTATCAGATAAACAAAAGGAACAAAGACAAATAGTCCAATAGCATAGGTAGCTAAAAATAAGCTTATAATATTATCACTTAACAAAAATATTTTATCTGAATAAATTGGCAATAAAGGAACAATAACCCCATAGCTCATAGCATCAACAAACATGGCAAATGCAACAGCTAGAACCGTTAAAATTTTATTATTATTTATTTTTTTCATAAGCAACAGCATGACACAACACCTATTTGTACAGGTATTAATAAAAGTATTATTATTACTTTTACTAATTAATATATTTAATTTGCTTGGTAGCGAATATTATTCCCTAAAAGCCCTATATTTAGCACAGCTTTCAGGAAAAAGGTGTGTAGTTAGGCCGGTCCAGGCCTAGTAGGCAATAAACTTGTTCCATTAAAAATAAATTTCATAGTTCTCCAAGAAATAAGTCTCTTTTAATTTTATCACAAAAATGAATAAAATCAAACGCCAAATTTTTTCTCATTCTCTGTTCCTAGTAAACTGGCATATCAATATCTTACTAAAAAATTGAAGCCATTGAGAAAATTCTTCTCGTCTATATTTATTCGGTAACCTACTTGTAAAACTTTTCACATTTGGTAAGTATTAAGTGTAAAAAATCAGTTATTTGAGCATCAATACAAGTGTTAAAAATACATTAAAATTTAAT
>CAYSZE010000166.1:0-6299 GCA_964435255.1 uncultured Oligoflexia bacterium | reverse complement strand
TGGCATGGGTTCTGAGAATGCCGCATTTTCAGGGCTTATTTTTAAGCCTTGGCAAGATAGAAAACGCACTGCAATGAAACTACAGGAAATTATCCAAAAAGATTTAAATCAAATTGCTGGGGTTAAATCTTTTATATTTTCAATGCCTGATTTGCCAACTGGTGCAAGTGGTATGCCTGTACAACTTGTACTAAAAACAACCGACGATTATAAATTGTTGTATTCAGTTGTTGAAGAATTAAAAGCCAAAGCCAGAAAAAGTGGATTATTTATTGTAGTTGATAGCGATCTAAGTTTTGAATCACCTCAACTAAATATAAAAATTGATAAATACAAAGCCACTGAAATGGGTATTACTATGCAAACAATTGGTAATTCTCTAGCAACAATGTTAAGTGGAGCATATACAAATTTATACAATATGAACGGAAGAAGTTACCAAGTTATTCCACAATTAAAAGATTCAAACAGAAGTAACCCTGAAGAATTGAATAAAACTTATGTAAGAAATAGTAGCGGAAATCTTGTTCCTTTATCAAATTTTGTTACCTATGTAATAACTTCTGAACCAAGTACTTTAAATCAATTTCAACAACTGAATGCTGCAACAATCTCTGCTGTCATGATGCCTTCTCAAACCACAACCACTGGTTTAAATTTCTTAAAAGCGGAAGCAGATAAACTCATGCCACGTGGTATGTCTTATGACTTTTCTGGTGATTCCAGAACAGAACAAAAAGAAGGAAATGCTTTAGTTGCTACCTTTGCCTTTGCATTAATTATTATTTTCTTAGTACTTGCTGCGCAATTTGAAAGTTTCAGAGATCCATTAGTCATTATGTTTAGTGTACCTATGGCAATTTGTGGCGCTTTAATACCTTTAAATATTGGTCTTGCAACAATTAATATTTATACCGAAATTGGTCTTATTACTTTAATTGGATTAATAACAAAACACGGTATTTTAATGGTTGAATTTGCTAATGAACTGCAACACAAAGAAAAATTAGACATTGAACCTGCAATTCAAAAAGCTGCTTCTGTGCGCTTGCGCCCAATATTAATGACAACTGCTGCCATGGTGTTAGGAGTTATTCCTTTGATAATAGCAACAGGAGCTGGAGCCTCAAGTCGGTTTAATATTGGTCTTGTAATCGCATTTGGTTTAACAATTGGAACATTATTTACATTATTTGTCGTTCCAACAATGTATTCTTTATTAAGTAAGAAAAAAGTATAGTTTTTAACTTAATATTTGCTATATGAACTTATTGCTTTTGTTAAATTATTATTGATTGACCTTAACCCATTTGCACTATCAATTAAATTCGATTTACCATTAGTATTACTAATCATGTTAGAAATATTGTTAATCGTATCTTTAATAATTTGATTGACTGCATTGAGGTCTGATTTAACCTGTTGTTTGCGCATATTTAAAATTCTAATGTCTGGATTATATTCTTGAGAGTTAAATAATATCGTATTTAATAATACAGGAATGCCTGTTGCTGAAGTATAATTATAACTATAAGTCGAATCACTTACTAAAAGTGCCATTTTAGCCACGGCATCGTTAGTAAATGAAATGGCAATCATTCGAACAGAATCTGTTTCAGCAGAACTAAAACCACAATTAACCATCATATAAGTGTTGCTACTTATACTATCACTTAAGGTGCGCATTGAAACATAAACTGCTTTAGAAGTTGAATACAGATCATAAGTAGGATTATACAGAAGTTTAACATCAGCCCCATTCACAAAAGGGGCTTCAACATTTTTATCTCCCAGTCCTTCAGGTGGACCACAAGCTATAATCATAATAACTATGCTAATAATAGCTATTGATATTTTTTTAAACTCAAACCGTCCCATATAGCCTCACTTAAACTATATAGGTATCGGTTGTAGATTTGTTAAATTTTATAGTATTCTTTAATTTTTCTTTGGAGTTAAATACTAATATTTACAATGACCTGGAGTTCTAGGAAAGGGGATGACATCTCTTATGTTACTCATTCCAGTAATCCACATTACTAAACGTTCAAGTCCTAAACCAAAACCAGAATGAGGCACAGAACCAAAGCGTCTTAACGAAACATAAAAATCCATATGTTCTGCATCTATACCTTTTGCTTTCATTCTTTCAATTAACAACTGTTCCCTGTCTTCTCTTTGGCTACCGCCCACAACTTCCCCTATACCTGGCATTAGGACATCCATAGCTCTAACGGTTTTACCATCGTCATTTAGGTACATATAAAATGCTTTTAATTCTTCGGGGTAATTATAAACTATAGTTGGCGATTTAAAATGCTCTTCGCATAAATAACGTTCATGTTCGCTTTTGAGATCACAACCCCAAAATAAAGGATGTTCAAAAGTTTTTCCACAATTTTTTAAAATTTCAATAGCTTCTGTATAAGAAACCCGAATAAATGGATTTTCAAGCGCCATACGCAGATAATCTCTGGTATCTACTTGTGTTTTTTGAATACAGACATCGAGATCGTCATGACAATTTTCAAGAATATCTGCAACAACAAAACGGATCATATCTTGCGCAAGTTGCATATTGTCTTCTAAATCGGCAAAAGCAAATTCTGGCTCGATCATCCAGAATTCCGCTAAATGCCTAGAAGTATTAGAATTTTCCGCTCTAAATGTTGGTCCAAACGTATATATACGATTTAATCCCATAGCAAGCAGCTCACCTTCCAATTGTCCTGTCACACAGAGCATTGTTGGTTCTGCAAAAAAATCCTTAGCAAATTCGACTTGTCCTTCTTTGGTTTTAGGCACATTTTGTAAATCAAAGTTAGTGACTTTAAAGGATTCTCCCGCTCCTTCACCATCGGCAGTGGTTAATAAAGGTGTATGCACATAACAAAAACCACGTTGCGTAAAAAACTGATGAATAGCAAAACTAATGCGGCTTCTGATTCTAAAAACACTGGAATAAGTGGATGTTCTTACCCGCATATGCGCATTTTCACGTAAATACTCGTATGTCATTTCTTTTTTTTGTAGAGGGTAAGTTTCAGGATCTGCAAAGCCATAAACTGATACCGCAGTTGCTTGCATTTCGTATTTTTGGCCTTTGCCTGGACTTAAGACCAAATGACCTGTTATTTTGACAGAACATCCTGTGGTTAATTTCTCAATTTCAGAATAATTTTCTATACCTGAGTCAACTATTACCTGTAAAGATTTGGCACACGTCCCATCATTGATTTCCAAAAAAGAAAACTTTTTAGAACCTCTTTTTGTTCTTAACCACCCAGCAATCGTAATTTGCGAAGGAGAAATGTTATCAGCTTGAATTTCAGAAATCTGAGTCAGCCCAGAAAGTAATGTTGACATTGTTACACCTACAAAAATTTATAAGAATATATTTGGGATTCCGTCATTATGGTAAAATAAATTGGTCAATTAAACCCTATACCCAAAGGTAAGAGTATGTCATAAGCTTTGAAATTGTGCAATGAATTGGTATTTTTAAATAAGACATTAACAGACATTTTAGGAGAATTGCTTTGAAAAAAGATGCGTTTCTGAAAAGCAAACTGTGGCAGATATGTTTGTTTCAGTTCTTAGTTATCCCATTCCCTAGTTTTGCGCAAAAGTATTGGGTTAGACAAAATGAGCGCGACAATGAACGTTGGTCGATGAGCACGTATTTTACCGAAAAAAACAAATTAAAATATTCAGATTTTTTACTTCGGTTTTATAGTGATGGCAAAGGAAAAAACACCCCCAGACTAGAACCTTTTGTATATGGCCTTTGGTATAATGGCCTCACCAGCGATGGCTCCTTATGGGAAGGTGTGGGCTATGGTGGTAGCATTTATTTCAATAATTTTGTTTCAGGAATTTTAAAAATTCCTACGCCCAATATTGTTCCTGGCGTGTTTGGCGAACACCGCGAAGAAGTTGCTCGAGGCGTGAGCCGTTTTGATACCTATGGCCCTACATTAAGATTTTTTGGACGCAACCAACAAGACAGTGCATTGTTTTTAAATTTAAAAAAAACAGAAAGAGATTTATTAGGAAAATATTATGAAGAATGGAATTGGGAAGCTGGTGCTGTTGTTTATTTAGCACAAAGCATTCGTGCAGAAGGAACATGGCTTTTTAGTAATGATGATTGGCAAGCGTTTCCTTCATCTTATGCACAACAATCAGGTTTTCGTTTTGGAGGTGGCATAGAAGTAGGATTTTTAAGGGTCAGTGGCTACTTTGAAAAAATATCTTATACAATGAAAAATCCTGCTCCTAACACTTTACGTTCTTTTGATGAAATAAGAAGAATTATACAAGTGGGAATTTCAATTTAAGTTAAGAATTTTTTAATTACTCATTTAAATTCATGAAACATTTTGTAATTTTTCTTTAGAGCATTCAATTAAAATTGTTTCTGCAATTTGACTTAGTGGTAACACTAAGTCAACAGCTCCTTTGGCAATTGCTTTTTTGGGCATACCAAAAACAACAGAAGTGTCTTCATCTTGCGCTATCGTTAAACCACCCGTTTTCTTTAGTTCTAATAATCCTTCAGAGCCATCAGCCCCCATACCTGTTAAAATAATGCCAAGAGCATGTTTACCCACATTTCGTGCGACTGAAGAAAATAAAGGATTAGCAGAAGGCCTCACACCATGAATTAAAGGCCCTTCTTTTAAACGAATATTATATTCATGCTGTTGTCGAACAATTTCCATATGTACATTACCAGGTGCCAAATAGGCTTTTCCTGGTTGAATTATTTCATTATGTTCAGCTAATTTTACTTCAAATTGACAAACATTTGCTAAATTATTTGCAAAACCTTGAAGAAATTCTTTTGCCATATGTTGAACTATTAAAATGCTAGGAATATTAACAGGCAATTGAGATAGTATTTTTCTTAAAGCATCGGTACCACCTGTTGAAGCGGCAAAAGCTATCATTTTTATAAACTGCTGGTTAATTTTTACTTCTGGCAATGGAGCGATATTGCTTTTTTTAGCAATACTTTCAGTCTTTAACTGACGTCTTAAAATCACTCGTGAAGCTAATTTAATTTTATGGATCAATTCTTTAGCAATAGGTTCCACATTAGAACCTGGTTGAATAACTTGTTTAGGAAAAATATCAATAGCACCATAACTTAAAGCTTTTATTGCGTTGTCTGAATTTTCTTTAGCATAACTGCTAATAATTATTGTTGGTGTGGGAAATTGGATCATCATTTTTTGTAAAAAAGTAAAACCATCCATTTTGGGCATATGCAAATCTAATGTAAGCACATCTGGCTTCTTCTCTGCTATAATTTTTAAAGCTTCTAAAGGATCTTGGGCTGTGGCAATGACTTCAATACTCGTATCATAACTTAACAAAGACGTAAAAAATTTCCGCATTGAGATAGAATCATCAATGATTAAAACTTTTATTGTTTTTTTATGCATGCCTTTGTGAGTCAATAGAACCCTCTTATTTCCATTAAAAGATATTTTAATAGAAATAAGAAAATAAAATTAGGCAAAATTGTTGCTAATTGATTATTTATCTTAGCAGGGCACTAAATGGCGAGATTTTTTAGTCATTTTTTCTTTTAGACAATCAGAAGAATAAAAAACTTGCATTAATGACAATCCCCAAGCTGGTGCGCAAACACCAATTAAGTTACGTTCTTTATGCAAATAAGCTTCGGTTATGGTATTCTTTGGTAATTTTTCACATGCTATATCAACAGCAGTTCCGACCATATTACGGATCATATTTTTTAGAAAACCATCTCCCCAAATATCAACAATAAGACATTCTGGATATAAAGGATGATGCCAAGCATCTATTTGATAAATTTTTTTGATCGTATTTTTTGCAGCACAATCTATAGCTCTAAACGCAGCAAAATTATGTTCTCCTAAGTAATACTGCATTTGTTCAATGAGTTCTGCATGATCTAATTTTGCCCGCACATGCCAACAACGGCGGGTTAAAAAGGTCTGTTCCGCAAATCCATGCCAAATTAAATAACGATAATGTTTACCTAATGCATGAAACCGCGCATGGAAATCGGAAGATACTCTTTCTATAGAATAGAGAGAAATATCTAAGTGTAAATGTGAATGAAAAATACCATTTAATCCTTTCAAAATTCTCTCTAAAGTAAATTCTGTCTGCGTTTGCAAATTTAATACAAATTGTTGTGCATGAACTCCAGCATCAAGACGGCTACAACCAGTTAAAGTAACAGTTTCTTTGGTTAAAATGAACCATGCTTTGCTAATGGCTTCTTGGACAGTAAAAACGTT
>CAYSZE010000165.1:0-18593 GCA_964435255.1 uncultured Oligoflexia bacterium | reverse complement strand
TAGCCCTTGAAGTCGACAATATAGACAATTGGATAGAATATTTGAAAAAAAATAATATTCGGCTTATTGATGAAAAGCCAAGGTATGGAGCTCATAATACTAAAATAGTTTTTGTGCATCCGCATGCCACTGGAGGAGTGCTTGTCGAATTAGTAGAGGAGCAACCCTCAAAATAAGCGCTTTTAACCATTTAATGAAGAAATGTTTTTATGAAATTTAAAAAAATTTACCCGTTTATTTTTGGTTTTTTACTTTTTTCATCCGTTATCTCTTGTCGTACCGTTCCTATTTCTGAACAAACTCAAGAAGATGGTATTGTGCGTATCCGAGACGAATTTGAAGATAAAAACTGGTCAGATGTTGTGACTAATGTAGATGAGTATAAAGCACGTTATCCCTATTCAAAAAACCTACCTGAAGCAGAACTTATTCAGGCGAATGCTTATTATTTATCAGGAAAATATCCTGAAGCTATAGCTGCTTATGAAGATTTTGCGAGAAAAAATCCGATCGATAAAAATGTTCCTTTTGTTTATTATCGTATTGCGAATAGTTTTGATTTACAGGCTTCTGAAGAAATAGATAGAGAACAAGCTTCTGCGCGTAAATCTATTGCTAAGTATGCTTTTTATGTAAAAAACTATCCAGATGCTGAATATGTACGTGAAGCAAGTGAAAGAATAAAAGTTTTAACGCGGCGTTTGGCAGAACATGAGCAATTTATTGCTCGTTTCTATTGGCGGAAAGATCTCTACTCAGCAGCTTTAAGTCGTTATTTAGAAATATTAAATAGATATCCGCAATATGAGGATCTAAAGTCTGAAGCAAAAGAAAGAGCCTCAGTGTGTTACGAAGAGATGGCTGATTATTTGGAAGAAAACCCTGATTCTGACAAATATGCAGTTATAAAAAATGTTAAGCCAGAAGATTTACGAAATAAAGCAAAACAAATATTATCTATTAAATAAAATTATGTATCCAATCAAATAAGAAGGTTCGTATGAAAATTCTCCATACTTCTGATTGGCACTTAGGAGCTTCATTTGAAGGAATTGGGCGAGATGAAGATCATTTCTTTTTTTTAAGTTGGTTGATTCCTTTTTTAGCGCAAGAAGACATTTCGGTCTTAATTATTGCAGGTGATCTTTTTGATCAAACCCAACCTTCAGCTGAAGCACAAAAAATATATTATAAATTTTTGTTTGATATCTCCCAAAAAACCAAAGTCAAAAAAGTTATTATAATAGGTGGCAATCATGATTCACCCACGAGACTAGATGCTCCTGCTGAACTTTTAAAATTGCTTGATGTTTTTATTGTAGGCGGCATTAGTAATGACTTAAAAAATGGTCACCGGTATTTATGTCCTATTTATAATAATCAAAATGAAATTGAACTTGTTGTTGTTGCTGTTCCTTTTATTCATGAATACCGTTTGGGCGTAAGAACTGCTATGCAAACGGAGCAAGAAATTCAATTACATTTTAAAGAAAAATTGCGGCAATTTTATTCTGAATTGGCAAATGCAGCAGAACTTCTTGCCAAAGGTTGTCCAATAATAGCAACTGGGCATATGGCTTGTACGGGCAGTGAATGGGATGATGCCCCCCAAGAAATTCATATGATTGGGACTATGGGTGGACTTCCAGCTGATATTTTCGACTCACGTTACTCGTATGTTGCTTTAGGTCATATCCACCGTGCCTATCGGGTTGAACAATCTAATGTTTACTATTGTGGCTCACCTGTTCCTTTATCTATAAAAGAATCAAAGTATCCACGTTTTGTGCAAGTTATTTCATATGAACAGCATTCTAAAGCAAAAACGGTACAAAAAATTGAAGTTCCCATTTTACGTAAAATTATTGAAATAAAATGTGATTTAAGCGACATAAATAATACTTTACAGCTTTTGAATTGGGACACCCCAAAGCCACCACTCTTAGCAATTATAATAAAAGTCGATACCTATCGTTCTGGTTTGGAACTTGAAATTAAAAGTATTATTGCAAATAAATTCAGAGAAAATGTTCCCATAATAGCTTATGTGCGACAAATTCCTATAAAAACAGAATCTGAAAGTAATCATGTTTTACCCAGTGTTTCGTTAAAAGATCTATCGCCTGAACAAGTGTTTTTAAAAATGTGTGAAACATATAATGAGCTTGTTGATGATAATTTATTATCAGCATTTCGCAGTTTATTAAATGAAGAAAATACATAATTTATTTAATAAGGGATTAAAAATTGAAGCTTATTAAAATAGAACTAGAAAATTTAAATTCTTTATATGGTAATCATAGTATAGACTTTGAAAAAGATCTGTTTAATGCCCCACTTTTTTTAATTATGGGCGCAACTGGAGCTGGCAAATCGACTTTAATGGATGCAATGTGTTTAGCTTTATTTGGTCAAACGCCACGCTTAACAAAATCTAAATCAGACAGAGATCCAGAAAATGACAGCCGACAAATTATGTCGAAAGGTACGGCTTTTGCATTTTCACAACTTACTTTCACAAAACAAGAAAATCATGAAGTTGTTAGGTACAGAGCAACTTGGCAGTGTGAACGTGCGTATAAAAAACCTGACGGAAATTTTAAAGATCCTAGGCGTATTTTAGAACGTTTTTCTAATGAATTAAACGATTGGGAGCAACTCGTCAGTGATCAACGCCCAAAATTTTATGAACCACATTTTAATAAAGTATTAGAATATTTAACAGTAGAAGATTTTAAACGTATGGTACTTCTTGCGCAAGGTGAGTTTGCAGCCTTTTTAAAGGCCAATGAAGAAGAACGTGCTGCTATTTTAGAAAGATTAACGAATACTGAAAAATATAAAGAAATAGGAAAACGTGCTGCTGAGAAAAAGAAAGAAATAGAAGACAAGTTGTCACAAGCATCTTTAAAATTCAGTGGAATTGAAGTTTTAAATCAGGAACAAGAAAATTTATTAGTCCAAAGTTTAGCTGTTAAACTTAAGGAACTAGAACAAACCGAATATAATATTTCAATTACTAATAAAAATATTGAGTGGATAGAGAAAGAAACAATACTTAAAAATAAATATGAAGAAGCACAAAATAATTTTAATTTGTATTTAAAAAGGAATAATGAAAATATAGAAGTTTTATTTAAATATACAAATTATAAAAAATATTCAAATATAATAGAATTGTATTATAAATTAAGTCATTCTCAGTCCGAGTTGCAAAATATTGTTGAACAAAAAGTTATGAATGAAAATGAAATAAATATCCTTGAAAGTCATATAAAATATGTGCAATTAAATCTCGACAAATACAAAGAACTATATGAATCCATTAAAAGGGAATATGAGCTAAAAAAACCTCTAATTTATACAGCTAAAGAATTACGAATTCAGCGAAATTTATTACAGAATAATTTAAATGATTATAAACAAAAAATAACAATATTAGTACAAGAACAGCAAAAATATAATTCGCAGTTAAACTTTATTGACTTAAGGATAAAAGAAAATACTGAACATAAAGAAAACTTGCATAATCAAATTCTTAATGCCTTAAAAGATTATTTATTACAATACCATTCTTTTAATAAAAATTTTGAGAAAATTAAATCTGATTTTGAAGTTGTTAAGAAAGAACTGGTTTTGATTTCTATTCCATTTGAAAAGCCGCAAGACAAAATCAAAAACTTACAAATTCAAAAAGATAACTTGAATGCGCAAAAATCGAACTTTACAAAAATATCTTTTTATCTCGAAGAATTTCAAAATATAGAAAAAAATTTAGTGTCATTAAATACAAAAAATAATGAAGTAAGTATTTTTTTAATTAATGAAAATGAGAAATATTTAATAGATAAAAATATATTTGAAAAGGATTCGCAAGAGATCAATGAAATTAAAAACCAAATTAGTAAATTGACTTGGCACCTAGGCATTGCAGAAAAAAGACAGTTACTAATAAGTGGTGAAGAATGCCCTTTATGTGGTAGTACGAGTCATCCCTATTTTAGTGAAAGGTCATTTAAAAATGCAGATTTAGATGTTTTGAATCAGCATGATTTTTTATTAAGTCAATTAAGTCAGAAGGAACTTTCATTTCAAAGTTCTCGCAATTTATTGAGCAGTGGTGAAGTTAGTATTTCCTTAATTACTCAAGATTTAAAAAATATAAAAAATGAGATTGATAGATTAAATGAAGAAAAAATAAAAAAAATATCACAATTATGTCTTCTATTAAATTTAGAAAATATAAATAAGGAGAGAATAAATAGTGCATTTTTTTATCAATATTTATCAGAATATGAAAGTAAGAATGAAAATGAATTATTAACAGTTCAAAAAAACTTTAATATAATTTCAGAAAAAATGGATAGTTATAATAATTTAAAAGATCGTTATTTAGAAATGAAAGAAACTAATAATAAGTTTTTAAATAATATTAAAGACTTGTCAGATTTATTGAAGTATTTTAATGAAGAATTTGATGTGGAAAAAATTAAAGAAAATTTGTCTTTTATTGATGGAAAAGTACTTGTTGTTCAAATTAAAGAACAAAACTATTTTGCCGAGTTTAGGCAAGTTGAAATGTCATTGACAGATTTGAATCATAAAAAAATAGCAATTGAAAAAGATATTCTGCTAAAAGAAAAATTAGCTGCAGAAATAAAACAAAAATTGAAGGATTTAGATAATAAAATAACTCAATCAACAAATGAAATTAATAATCTTTTTAATGGTGAAGATCCAGAGTTAATTGAAAGTCAATTTTCCAAAAAGTTAACTGATAAATATACCGCATTTATGGAAGAAAAAAATATACTTAATGAAAAAGAAGTAAAATATAACACATTAATAGAAATTGTTGAAAATTTAATAAAACAAGAAAAACAATTTTCTGATGCCTTATTTATTTTTTCAAATACCCTTAAAGAAGATATGAAAAAGTATAATTTATCTACTAAAGATGAGTTTTTAAAATATGAAATTACAGCTGAAGAAAAAATACAGTATGAAAATATATTTAATGAATTAGAACTTTTAAAAGCGACAACCACAGCTATTAAACAGCAACGCTTAATTGATATAGAGCAGCATCAGTTGCTTAAGCAAGACACTTATGCCTTTGATTTACAAGAATTAACAACCCAAAAAAATAAATTATTAACTGAATTAGAGAGCATTAATTTACAGAAAGTAAATATTCAAGCTAAGATCGATAAAAACACAGAAAATAAAGAAATAGCCCAACAGTATTTTAATGACTTCAGTAAAATTAAAAATGAATATGCAATTTGGCAGAAATTACATCAATTAATAGGGGTAAATAATGGTGAACAATTCAAAAAATTTGCCCAAATTTTAAATCTTGAAGAATTAATTTGTAAAGCAAATTTTCATTTATCCCGATTCGAAAAACGTTATACTTTAGCTCCAGCGCTAGACGTAGACAATAAACCACGTTTGGCATTTGCTATTCGTGATAGCTATCATGCCAATGAGCTGCGATCTTTTAAAACATTATCTGGTGGCGAAACATTTTTAGTTTCACTTGCACTTGCATTAGCGTTAGCCGACTATAGAACAGTAAAAATGCCCATTGAAACAATTTTATTAGATGAAGGTTTTGGAACGTTAGATCCATCAACTTTGCAAGTTGCCATGAGCGCATTAGAGTCTTTGTATTCAACAGGCACCCAGGTTGGAATTATAAGTCATGTTGAATTATTAAAAGATGCTATAGGTGCAAGGGTAATTGTAGAAAAATTAGGAAATGGTCATTCTTGTATCAAAGTTGAAAATTGTTAATTTTTAGAGGTGTTGATGAATATACAAGAATATTTAAAAAAAAATGCGGTTGGCAAAGCTTGGCTACCAGGTTTTGGTGTCTTTGAAAGAGAAGTGAGGCGTTTTTTTGCTGTTCCAGCTCAAACAATATTAGCTCCCTTTGGGAGTGCTATATTATATTTTGGCTTATTTGGTTTAGCATTGGGTAAATTGATTTCTAAAAATAATGATCAAGTTATCACTCATGGTTATGATTATGTTGTTTTTTTAATTCCAGGAATAATGGCAATGGAAGTTGTTAATGCGGGTCTACAAAACCCCATGAGCAGTATTATGATTGCAAAATGGAGTGGTACTATAGTCGATATTTTAATGGCCCCTCTGTCGCCATTTGCTATGTGGTTAGCTTATATTTGTGGTGCTATTATCCGGGCAATGATTGTTTCTTTAGCTGTACTAACCGCAGGCTTTCTTTGTGCGTGGACTTTTGTATCTTTTAATCCCATTTTTTTAGTATGTGCTTTAATTCTTGCTACAGGTATTTTTGGTAGTATTGGTATTGTTGTCGGAGCAATTTGTAAAAGTTGGGATCAAGTTGGTGTTTTATTATCATTTATTGTACAACCTCTGGTCTTTTTTTCAGGGGTCTTTTTTTCGTTTAGTACTTTTCCTGAATGGATTCAGTTTATTCGTTATTTTAATCCTATTTTTTATATAGTTAGTATGTTTCGTTATTCAATATTAGGAATTTCTGATACATCACCCTTAATTAGTTTTTCCGTTTCTTTATTATTTTTTATCATTGCTTCAATATTTTCTGTAAAAGTATTAAAGTCAGGCTTTGGATTGAGGTCTTAAAATGCATAGCATTGCTATCGAATTTAAAAATGCGAGTAAAATATATAAATTACCAAAAGGCGGTACTTTCGAAGCTCTTAAACTAATTAATTTGCAAATTAATAAAGGTGAATGTTTTGGCCTGCTTGGACATAACGGTGCTGGAAAAACAACGATGTTAAGTTTGCTAGCTGGAATAAATGATCCAACTACAGGTGATGTCTTTGTAAATGGATTAAGTGTGACAAAAAATACCTCGGAAACAAAAAGACTGCTTGGTGTTGTCCAGCAAGAGCTTATTGCTGATTCTTTTTTTTCATTGTCAACAATGTTGAGTATTCAATCTAAATTATCTGGTTTTATTCCTGACCCAGAATGGATTCACTTTTTACTTGATAAATTGATGTTACTTGAACATGAAAACAAGACAACCCGCGAATTAAGTGGGGGAATGAAACGCCGTATGATGATAGCCCGAGCACTTGTTCATAAACCTAAAATATTAGTATTAGATGAACCAACGGCGGGTGTGGATATCCAATTACGAAAAAGTATGTGGGAATTTGTTGAAGCTTTGCATAAAGAAGGGTTGACTATAATTTTAACGACTCATTACTTACAAGAAGCTGAAGAATTTTGTAGTCGCATAGCTATTATTAAAAAAGGGGAAATAGTTACATTAAAGGAAAATAAAGATCTTCTAGCTTTAGGAGGAAAGCATAAAATTTGTTGTACAACTATTGTTTCAAATGTTGAAAAATGGATTCAAGAACATACAGCTTTTTTAACTGAACAAAACATAATAATAGAACCTGTTAAAATTGTCAGTCAGAGTACGGGAGGTATAAAATTATGTTTACCTTACATTCATGGTAGTATGAATTCATTTTTAGATGCAGTAAATATTTTAAATAATATTGTGCAAAAATTAAACATTAAGATTGATGATATTTGCACAGAGTCTCCAGGATTAGAAGATGTCTTTATTAAAATAAATACGGGCGACATATCTTTAAGTAACAGTTATTCTAAATAATTAGAAATTCTAATAAAATGAGAATTATTTAGTTAAAGGAAAAATACTGATATAATTTTTTTATTTATAATTTTTAGTATTTCATCCCTTTGTTTATTTAATAAAATACTTGTTTAATTTTTTTGTGAAAAATAAAAAAAACCACAGATCTTAAAAATGACCTGTGGCTAATAATTAACTATTGGTTTGAATTAAAAATTATTTTTTAATTTCTACTGCAAGTTCTAAGTTTAATTTTTCAGCATAGTCTGAATGCCAGCCTTTTGCTAAAATGTCGAATTTTGCTGTATAAAGACCTGCTTCAAGTCCAGGATTTTTAGCTGCATCAAATTTTACATTTAAGACTGAGCTAAAGTTATTATAGCAAATTGCCCCGTCATTCATATTAAGAATACCGCAATCAACTCCTGTACCTACGCTTCTGTAACCTGTTAATGTAACTTGGACAGACTTCTCACCATTTTGTGCTAAGACTTTAAAGTCAGTTCCTTTAGTTTTATATTGGTCTACTCCCCAAATTGGTTTTAAGTCATTAATGAGAAAATATACTGAACTTTTACGAATATCTGTTTCTGCTTTTAAAGAAAGATCTTTAGAAACGAAAGGTTTATTAGCAGTAATGACATTTGCTAGTTTATTTTCTATTTTAAATTCAATTGGTAATACTTTTTCATATTTTGGATTATGCCAACCTTTAGCTAAAATTTCAAAACTTCCTGTATATAGTCCATTTTCTAATTTTGGATTTTTTGCCGCTTCGTACTTTATAATTAAACTAGAAAAGTCAGGTTTGTCAGAAGGACAAGTGATACCGTCGTTCATTTGTCTTTCAAATCCACATGCATTATCTCTATATGCTGTTAAAATAATTTTTGTTTTTTCTTTTGTTACTTCATTTAAAGCCTCTACTTCAAGTGCGGTAGATTTAATGTCGTATTGTCCCCAAACACCTTTCATATCTGAATCTTTTTTTATGAAAAATACGGAACCAGTTGTTTTACCAGCTTCAGTTGAAGCTTCGATAGAAAGATCTTCAGAAGTATAAGATTTTTCTTCAGTAATAATATTTTTTGTTTCTTTAGCAGGTTCTATTACTGCAGGTTTAACGTCAGCAGTTGTTTCTTAGATAGAAGATGAATTGTCGTTCTTTTTACAGCCAACCAAAACCAAGGTTGTGACTAAAGATATAGAAATAAATAATTTTTTAGAAATTAATTTCATAAATTTCTCCTTAATATAAAAAATTAAATAAAAGTAATATAAACGCAACAATGTAAATTTGTTACATAGTGATTATTAATTGTAATTAAATTTGTATGCAATTAAAAAATACCTATGAATAACTGCCTAATTTTATATGAATTAATGAGAGTGTAATCTCTGAAATTTATGTAATATATTGAAAATATTAAAAAATAATGTATTGTTTATTCTGAATAAATAGTGACTGATTAATTAAGAGATGATTAAAACGAGTGTCGTTTTTTCAGGGTATTTATGTAATAGTTTGATTATTAAATAGATTTATGTTTTATGCTAATTTTTTTGTTAAAACTATAAATAAATTATAAAGAAAGATTTATAAATTATTTTTTATAAATAGGAGTTATAAATTTTTATTCAATTTACCTCCCAAAAAGTATTTTATTAAAATAAAGTATTTTTATTGCTTATTTATATTTGTTACTTTATAAAGTATTTTTTAATTTGAGGATAATTGTATGAGTTTAAAAAAGAATATTTGTTTGCTTTTTTCTTCAGTATTTTGTTTACAATTTGCATCTTCGCAAGAATATAAAAAAAATAAATATCCAATGCTAGGTGAAGAAACTCTAAGTTCTCCTGAAGAAGAGGCTAAGCTTAATAAGTTATTAGTAGATATTATTAAAGGTACTGTCCAAAAAGGATATGAATTTAGAACTGGACAAGACCATGCCGCTAAAAGAGATGCGCATGCAAAACAACATGGCTGTGTTGCGGCTAAATTCAAAATTGAATCTCAAATACCAGCGCGTTTCAGAAAAGGAATTTTTTCGACAAAAGGGGAATATAAAGCTATATTAAGATTTTCAAATGGATCAGGTGAAATACGTTCTGATAAAATTTCAGATGCACATGGTCTAGCTATAAAAGTTTTAGGAATAAAAGCTAATTTATTAACTTCAGAAGAAGCAAATGGAGAAATAAAGACTCAAGATTTTGTTATGATTGATCATCCTGTTTTTTTTCTACGTAAGTCACAAGATTATATTCCTTTTATGCAAGCACAAAAAAATGGCCCTGAAGGTTTTAAAGAATGGTTAAAAAATAATCCATATGAAGCCAAAATAATTAATGATACTTTATCTAAAAATCCATTAAATCCCTTATCTGTGCAATATTGGAGCCAAACTTCATATAAAATTGGTGAAAGAAACGCAATGAAATATACAGCAAAGCCTTGTGCAGAACAAAATTTTATTGAGATTTCTAAAGAAAATAGATCTGAAAGTTATTTAAAAGAAGCATTAAGCATGCAATTGGCTAATAGTGATTCTTGTTATGAATTTTTTATTATACCGCAGAGAGATTCTAAATTACATCCAATAGAAGACCCGACAGTAGAATGGCCTTCTGTATGGAAAGGTAAATCAAATATTATAAAAATGGCAACTATCAATATTCTAAAAGGACAAAGGCCAGGTTCTGCAGAAGCGTTAAAAATATGTGAAGAACTTTCTTTTACTCCTTGGCATGGTAGCGAGGAATTAAGACCTCTTGGCAGCGTCAATAGAACAAGAAAATCTGTTTATTTAGAAATTTCTAAATTTAGAAATCAATTAAATAATGTCAATTATGAAGTTCCTACAGATGATACTTGGGAAATTTTAGCAGAAAAATAGGAAGGTTTAATTTAGATTAGAGAAGTAGTTTGTAAAAAATAAGTACTATTAATAATATTTGCGTTCTTATATTCGGAATACTTATGGTTTAAAAATTTATGTAAAAAGTTAGAAAATTTACTGAATTTTGCACTAGGAAAAGAGTACATACCAAAATTTGAATCAAAGAATAAAATATTGTTTCTTGTTACAGCATAACAAATGGAGTGAAAACCCACAATTGAAACTGTATTAAATAGTAAATTATATTTTCTAGATGCTAGTGAAATAAATTGTTCACTTAAATTTCTTTCAATTGTAGCTTTGTCCATTGTCATTTTTTTAGAGCAAACAATATTATAAAAATCGTTCTGCAAAAAGCATAAGTCAAAAGCAATATGGAATTTAAAAATCAGAGAAAGTTTGTTATCTATATCTTTTGGTATATGGTTTTCAATATTTGTTTTAGTATTTGTTGTAATTTCTGCTATTTTTTTTTCATATATATTTGGTAGATTTTCTTTAAAATTATCAATTTTATTTATAACTAATCTTCGATTAGAAATATCTGATTTTGGTAAATTATGTAATTCATTGAGATAATTATTAAGAGAATTATCATTTAAGTTGTTTGACTTTAAACTGCTTATGTAATTTTCAACTGATGAATTAAATTTTTCTTTTAGTTCTTCTTTATGTTCAAGATATTTGCTAAGATCTCTTAATTCTTTTTTTAAAGTAGTTTCATATTCAGTTTCTTTGTTAAGAACACCATTCATAGCAATGACATATTTGCTTTGAATTTGCATAACATTTTGTAAAAAAACCAAATAATCTGAATTTGTTATATAATCAATAAAACTATTTAAATTTAAGCTATTATTTCGATTATGTGACAAAAACTTAGCGAATAAATAAGTAAACCCAAGACACAAGCCATCTCTTTCTTTTGTGATATTTTGCGCATTTTTTACTATATAGTCAGTTTGAGCAAAATTTATTTCTTTCTTACCAGAATTGGTTTGTAAAAGATATGTTTCGTATATTTGCTCTTTATTTAACATTTACATTTTCGCCTGAACTGAAAGGAAAGCCAGTAGTTAAGTTTAAATGTTAACAAAGTATTAATGACGGAATGATTAAGTTAGTTTTAAAAAATTGTTAATTTTATTAATAATTTAAATAGTTTGCTTTTCTTTGTAATAGTTGAATATATAAAAGTAGTATCCTGGTTGCTGGCTATAAAGGATTAAGAAAGATCTTAGTAGCTGGTATATATACTCTTTATTACTATTATTAAAGCTAAAAATATGAGCATTTTTTTTATATTTTATGACTCCTATATTTGGATCGTAAAAGTGAATAATTAAATTGTTATTGTTATCCCTGTAATAAGATATACATATTATATGAGTGGGAAATCTTAGTTGCATAAGGTAGTGTTTAGTATTCCCAGTAAAATGAATTAACCTTTGGTATATTAATTTTATTGCTTTCAAAGCAATTTTTTCATAATTTTCATAGGAATAAAGACAGATTTCTAAGACCCACTTATAATTTATATTCGTGATATTTGCTAAACAAGTTTTATCTAAACTATGAGGTTGTGTTGAATTATAAATAATCATATTTTTAATATAGAAAAAATCTTTATTGTAGTTAAATTTTATTTGGTCAGGTTCACTTTCTATTGCAAAAGTTTTTTTCTCAACTGTTATAAAATTATTATACTTATTAAATAATATATTTTGTGGTGCATGATGGTAGCCAAATCTTTTGCATTTTCTAATCTTGTCAAAAATAATATCTTGTTCTTTCATCCAAAAAGTAATGTAGTAAACCCCAGATTGGCTTGCGCAAAAATATTTAAAAGTATTAAAGCTTTCTTTTTCTAAAGGGTATTTTAGAATATATTTAGTGAATAAACTTGCTAATCCTAAGCAAGCACCATTTGCAATATATTTAGTTTTTTGTTGATAAGTAAAATAGTTATGTAACAATGTTTCTTGTTCAAATTTAAGTATTCCATTAAAATAAAAAGTTTCTCTTATGAATAATTTTGCTTCTTCTTGTGAATTTATTAACATTTAGTCCTCTATTTTAATGGAATTAAAAGAAAAATAAATTTCTTTATTTTTAGTTAATATTTAATATTTTTTTAATTTGCAATTAATATTAAATTAAATTTGTTGTTATTATTATTAAATTAGTTACATAAAATAATAGTAAATTATGTGGCTATTGAATTTTATTTTGCAGAAAGTTTCTATTTTTTAATGAAGAAGAATTCTAATTTTTGTAAGTTAAGGTTTTTCATATTTTAGATAAAAGTAAATAAAATGCTTAGCTAAGCTTGCTTAAAAAAAATCTTTGTGGCATAGAATGTAGTCTCTTTGGGGGGTGGTAGTAGAGTTGGTTACAACGCTGGCCTGTCACGCCGGAGGTCGCGGGTTCAAGTCCCGTCCATCCCGCCATTTATTATTCAACAAGTTCCCAAATTGCTACTCTACTAACAGTTGTATTTATGTCTGAAGCTAAGAAGAGTCTGCCATTTTTTCCGCAATTATCATTAATATAACGTGTTGTCAGGTCTGATTCTTTACCATTCCATAAGATATCTAAAACAGAATATTCATTAGTAACTGCTTTTTGAATGAGTGTATAGAACGTTGGGATATTAGAAATAATTGCTGAAATCCAAACCCCAGGATTAACCTTACTGAGTTTAGATTTATAGTCCAATTGACAGACCAATTCTAAGCTTTGGTCATTAATTTCATTTCCTTCATTATCAGTAAGGACAAAACTTAATTTGCTTGAGTCTTTAAACAGGCTTTTTTCTATATCTTTTTTATAAAAGTCTACATTTTCTAAGGTAAAGCGCTCAATTCCTGTATTATATGTTGTTAAAAAATTATTTACTTTTGCAGTTCTTAGTTCATCATCTAAAGGAGAATAGTTTTGATCAAGATAAGTTTGATATTTTTTTATACAAATATTAAATGCTTCTGAATTATCACATTCGGAAAAATATTCATCTACCATATTTATATTATTTTGTGATTTCATTAAATTTTCATTTAAATAAGCTTTTTCATTGACTGAAAAATGTCTAGCATTGTCATGGCTTAAAATTTTTCTTATATTTCTATACACTTCTGAACTTGTTTCTTTTATATTCGATAATTTTGCCGAAAATTTTGCATAATCAAGACCATAATTAAACTGATCGCTAAAGTATTCAAGTTTGTCATTTAATATAATTAATTTAGAATATGGTAGTGATTTTATTTCTGATACTATCCATGAATTTTCATTTTTAGTGTCTAATTGTTCCATAAATTCATTGGAAAAGTAGTTATTAATAGTATCAAACATTTGATTGCATTGCTCAAATTGACTTAAATTACAAACATTTTTTTTCAATATTGATTGTAACTGTTTGAAGTTTCCACCGAGTTGAGTACCTGCAACTGTAATTTTTATAGACTTTCTGGTTTTTTCATCTAAATTACTAAGAGATCCTCCACCATTAACACCTATTTCTTCAAAAATATTTTTTCCTCCGCCTACTTTTGCTTCAAATGCATCTTTGGTGGCTTTGTTTTTAAAATCAATTCTGGCAGTTATAATTAAATAAGCAGAAAGTTTTTGTGATTCAATGACTTCGTCACCACAAACTTTTATAAATTCCGCTTTCTTTTTGTCAAAAATTGATTTGTAAAAATCATTTATTTTATATCCAGGAGAATGTTCATTGACTCTTCTTAATTTATTTTTTCCATTTGTGACATTTGCAATAAGAGTAACAGTTGTGCTAGCTTGATTGGTATTTAACATATTTAAAAAACTAGTATCTATCGAAATTTCTCCTTGTGGAGCATGAAGTTTGCCATTTACATTAATATTTAATTTTTTATCTAGTTCATCTGATGTTAGGTCATTAAAGAAGTTTATTTCAGATTTTCCGCTCGGTATAAATTCGTGATAAGTATTATCTAAGCAATTATTTTTGATAGTTCTATCTACTGAATTATATCCTTTTCCTATAAGACTAGTATGGGTGTCATGGTTTTCCAGAAACATTGACAAATGATTTGAATTTAATTCACTTTGTTCAGTAGTATTGTTATTAGAATTAAAATTTTTACTGCATGCACTTATGCTTAAAGATAATAAAAGAGTATGAATCATATACTTTTTCATAATGATTTCCTTTTTTGTTATTATTATTATTTAAACAAAATATTTAAAACTATATTTTTGTTTTATTATTTAGCTTAAATAAATATTTGTATTATTTATTTTAGTTATTTGTATTTTAAAACTTAATTTAATTTTTACTGTTAGTATAATATTTTATTTTAGTCAAGTGAATTTATATTATTAAATAGAAAAAATAATGAAAAGCTAATATTTATATTCAAAAAGCAATTTAAATATATATGATTATAAAATAGTTTTATTATGCAACTCTTAATATTTAATTTGTTAAGTATATTGTGCTAATGAGTATGAAATTATAGGCAAGAAACCTAAATTATAAAAATAGTTTTAAAAAAAATATAAATTATATAATTGGTTTTTAAAAATGAGTAAAAATTTTATTGTTTTTATTGTTGGAGCGAAACTTTTGCTGCTATTATGCTATAAGAGTAGAAAAATATTAGAAAATGCATTATTTAAAATCTTCTAGTTTAAGTATTTGATAATATTAAGCAAATAATTATTTTTTACTTTTTCCTTGACTCTCCCACTATGGGAGACCTTATCATACCTATGTCGTCTAAAAGGAGGTATTATGTTTAATAAATTAAAAGAAATATTGTTTCGTGAGCATTCACAAGCAGGAAAAGTTGTGGAATTGCAAATATCAGGAATGAGTTGCCAGTCTTGTGTCAGAAAAATAGATAAGGCTTTGAAGGAAGTCCCGACAGTTAAAAATGTAACAATTTCTTTAGAGAATAAATTAGCTACTATTGAAATATCAAACCAAGAAAACATTGCGCAATTGGTAGAAGCAGTTACGCAATTAGGATATCGAGTTGATAAAATAGTAAAATAATTCTGATCTAGAAGGGTATCGAAATGAACTTTAATGAAAACCATACAAACAGTGAAGTTGTCCTAATAATAGAAGGTATGACTTGCGCTTCTTGTGTAAATCATGTGGAGAAGGCGTTATTAGCTGTGAATGGGGTTAAAACTGCAACCGTTAACTTAGCGACTGAGAAAGCAAATGTTCAAATAACTGCTGGTTTAAAAATTGAGACTCTTCTAGGTGCAGTTGAAAAAAGTGGTTATAAAGCTAAACTTTTTATAGAGGGTCAAAAGGAAGAGAGAAATGATAATGCAATTAATAAAGAAACAGTAAAATTAGTTTTTGCAGCATTATTAACTTTACCCTTGATGATCCCAATGTTTTTTATGCTTTTTTCTATACATTTTGTTCTTAATATTTGGGTAAAATTTGCTTTAGCATCTATTGTGCAATTTTATTTTGGTTTGCGCTTTTATAAAGCAGGTTTTAAAGCTGTTCTTGCCAAAAATGCGAATATGGACTTATTAGTAGCAATAGGAACATCGGCAGCTTATGGTATGAGTCTTTTTGAAATTATTTTTAACCCACTGCAAGCAACTGCTGGACAAGTTCATTTGTATTTTGAAAGTTCAGCGGTTATAATCACTCTGGTCTTATTTGGTAAGTGGTTAGAAGCAAGGGCAAAAAAGCAAACTACCGCAGCTATTCAAGCTTTAGAAAATTTGCGTCCTGTTAATGCAAATGTGATACGTGATAATAAAGAAGTAAACTTAGCAATCGCTGATGTTATTTTAGGTGATATTGTCGTTGTGCGTCCAGGAGAAAAAATTCCAGTAGATGGTTTTATTCTGGAAGGTTCTTCTCAAATTGATGAGTCATTAATTACAGGAGAAAGTTTGCCAGTTGAAAAAAAAGTAAATGAAAAAGTAACTGGCGGAGCCATTAATGGTAGTGGCTTATTAAAAGTAAAAACAACAGCAATTGGAAGTGAAACTCTCCTCTCAAAAATAATAAAATTAGTTGAAACAGCACAAGCTAAAAAAGCTCCTATACAAAAACTGGTTGATAAAGTCAGCGCTGTTTTTGTTCCTGTTGTTTTATTAGTTGGCCTTATTACCTTCATTGCTTGGGGATTAATGACTGGTGATTGGCAAAGTGCAGCTTTTAAAGCGATTGCAGTCTTAATTATAGCTTGTCCTTGTGCCTTAGGTCTTGCAACCCCAACTTCAATTATGGTCGGAACTGGTGTTGCAGCTAAAAATGGTATTTTAATTAAAGATGCGGAAGCACTAGAAGTTGCACATACTGTTAAAGTTATTGCATTTGATAAAACTGGAACTTTAACACAGGGAAAACCTAATCTTATTCAAATTTTTGCATTACAAGCACCAGAAAAAGAAATTATTGAATTGTCATCTGGTTTGCAATTGGGAAGTGAACATCCTCTAGCAAAAGCAGTAGTTAATTATGCAAAAGAGAAAAATATTTCAGCTAATAAAGTAACAAATGTTAAAGCGATAGTTGGAAAGGGAATTGAAGGAGAATTTCAAGGTAAAATCTTGCTATTAGGAAGTGAAAGAATTGTTCAAGAAAATAATATCCAGATTGAAGGTGATATTCAGAAAAAAATACAACATGTAACAATATCTGGTAGTAGTGTTTCTTATTTGTTAGCCAAAGAGCATAACCAGACAACTCTCCTTGGTGTGTTAATTTTTAGAGATGTCATTAAAGACAATTCACAACTAGCAGTAACAAAATTAAAATCTTTGGGCATAAAAACTATAATGATATCTGGAGATAATTATGGTAGCGCTAAATATGTAGCCGATAAACTAGGTATCGATGAAGTTTATGCTAATGTTCTTCCTGCTGATAAATTACAAATTATTCAAGAATTAAAAGAAAAATATGGTAAAGTTGCCATGGTTGGAGATGGAATGAATGATGCTCCCGCTTTAGCAGAAGCTGATATCGGAATTTCTATGGGTTCGGGAACCGATGCGGCAATACATGCATCAGGAATAACGTTAATGAATAGTGATCCGTTGCTTATTTTTGAAAGCATAGATATTTCCAAAAAAACTTATGGCAAAATTGCACAAAATTTATTCTGGGCTTTTATTTATAATATTATAGGTATACCTCTTGCGGCATTTGGACTTTTAAATCCTATGCTTGCTGGCTTGGCAATGGCATTTAGTAGTGTAAGTGTTGTTACGAATTCTTTATTGTTAAAACGTTGGAAACCAAGAATAAAACAATAAGAATGATATATCATTTATTTTGAGAACAAAATATGAATTTATTTAATATTGGTGAGGCAGCAAAACGTAGTGGTATTCATATTAAAATGATCCGTTATTATGAAGAGCAATGTTTACTTACTAAGATAAAAAGAACACAAGCGGGTTATAGATTATATGATGAAGTTGATGTGCGAAATTTGTTGTTTATAAAAAGGGCAAGAGAATTAGGATTTTCAATAGCCGAAATCAAAAAACTCCTCGATTTATGGAAAAATAAAAAACGGAGTAGTGCGGATGTGAAAAAAATATCTGAACAACATATAAAAGATTTGAAATATAAAATTGCAGAACTTAATACAATGATTCATGCATTAGAGCATTTGGTAAGTTGCTGTCAGGGAGATGAAAGGCCAGAATGTCCTATTTTGGAAGGTATTTCACTAGGTAAATAAATTTTATTCAAATAATGCATTAGGATTTTTTAACTTCATTATTCTAGCAATCCTAATATATTTTATGGCACCGTTGCTTCCTAATAAGCCAATTTCGTCATCAGGATTACAAAGTGAAAGTAAATTTTGTAAAGTTGCTAACTGCATATTTGTTATCTTGATACCATCAATTTGGCTGCGAGAAATTTTGATAAAACCTAAAATTGCCAGATGTTCCCTGATGATTGATTCATCACCAGAATTTAAGACTTCATATGTATCTTGGCGTTGTAAACAGGGGTATCCTTGATCTTTTAAATCATAGATGGCACTGATATGCCACCATTCATCGGTTGGATA
>CAYSZE010000164.1:0-11262 GCA_964435255.1 uncultured Oligoflexia bacterium | reverse complement strand
AACATTTAACTTTCCCCGATCTCATAACTAAACAAGTATCATGATCACCCATACTAACAAGGCCATATTCACCTCCGTTAGTCGTATAACTAGGGACATATCCTATTGCAGACGAGTAATTAACCAATTCATCTAAAGAATTAAATTTGGTTTCAAGCAAAGGAACATTAGGATCTGGCAGATCATACAATTGATTACATGCTGAAAAATATAATGTCGCAATACCTAAAAAAAATAGAGGAAAAAATAATTTAACTAATTTTTTAATAAAAGACATATCTTATCCAATAAAAAAATATAAGTTCTTCGTTAAATACTCATTAAAAGTACATACCTATTGTAAAATCAGCTGAATATAATGAATAGCTACCTTCTCCACCAGTATAATTATTTCCTTTGCTATCTTTCGCATTTTGGTAAACAATATATCCACCTGAATAATAAGCACTAGGACCTAAATAAAAACCACTTCCAGAACCAGAAGAAATTTTAAATAAAAAGTGCATTCCTAAACCATAATTCAAATTATGAATGATATAGGGTGAATAGGTCTGCTGGTAGGTAGCTGTGTCCGTTGTTTGTAACCAAGTATCATAAAATGAATAATAGGCATATGGATTTAATAGAATTAATAACCAAGAAAAATCAAGTTTGTAACCTAGATCAATTCCTGCCATAAGAGTGTCATATTGATGGGTATAAGTAATATTATTTTGAGATGTTGAAGGATTATAAGTAGCATAATCGTACTTAACTCCTAAGCCTACAGAAATATCTTTTGAACCCATAAAAGGAAATAAAACTTTAGCAACAGCCGAATAACCAGTGTATTCATTATTTTGTATCGTAATAGATGTGTATCCACCAGAAACAAGTACATCTATTGTTGCGCCACTGGAACTTGAATAATCCTGGGCGAATGCGACTGAGTTTATCAAAGAAACAATAGAAATTAAGAAATTTTTTTTCAAAATAATTTTATTCCTTTAAAAAAATAAAACTGCTAATATAATTTTTTATTATACAAAAATAAATATTTTGTGCTGACATTAAAGCGACAAAGTAATTAATTATTTCCTAAATTAATACTATTTACAATTAATTTTTTATTAAACATTTATAATTTTCTAAACAAAAAACAAATATTAGTAGAAATTAAAACTAATTAAACAGTACTTAAAATAGTCATGATTTTGACTAATTAAACTAAACTAATTGATGTATTAATTAGTTTAAGGGGTGATTAATGAATAAAATACTATACTGGATCTGTTTTTTAATTTTTAATAATAACCTATGCTTCGCTAATGATTTTAGTGATTTAAAAATATATACTGAAAACAACCCACCATATGTGACTGTAAATGAAAAAAATGAAGTTGCAGGTTTAGTAGGTGAAAAAGTTGTAAAAGCATTAAAAAAATTAGAAATTGATAATGAAATAAAAATTGAAGTTGTGCCATGGGCTCGTGCTTTAGTAGAAGCAAAAAAACGCAAAAATGTTATGATTTTTCCCTTTGTAAAGACAAAAGAAAGATTAGGAATATTTAATTTTGCTATTCTTGCATACAAACAGAGCTTAAATTTCTACAAATTAAAAGATTCTAAAAATATAACAGTTAAGTCAATAGATGATGCAAAAAAATATACCACATGCGTTGTTCGAAATGATTATCGGCATGAACATTTATTAGCTTCTCAGTTTACTAAATTAGAAGAAACAACGCAGCAGACACAGAATGTACAAAAATTTTTAAACAAACGCTGTGAATTAATTATAATTGCTGAAGAAGGTTTGAAAGCTAAACTAAAAGAATTATATAGCGATATGAGTGTTGTAGAAAAAGTTTTAGAAGCCCCCTATGACGGTAATATTTATATAGCTTTTAGCCCAGGAAGCGACTCAAATATAATTGAAGCATTTAAAGAAGTTACTGATTAGTAACAATTATTTAAATGTATTTTATACAATACAATAGCATAAGTAACAAAAATATGCGGAATAGTTATCATTTAAATACATATTATTACAGGATTTATAAGAAATAAATAACAATATTAAATATTTTACTTGAATTTAATTACTAATTAATTAATAAGATAACTATATTTTTCATATATAGGAGAAATTTATGCTAAAATATTACATCATTTTACTTATTACTTTAACAATCGCATCAAATTACAAAGAAATTCAAACAGCATTTTCTAGTATAAATTCCTCTATAAATAAGTAAATCCATAATTATAAAATAACTTTTATTTAAAATTTGCACTTAATACCTACCAAATGATATATTTAAATAAATTTAGCATTTGGTAGGTATATGCATAAAAAATTAAAACTCCCACACATTGTTTTCTGTTTTTACTTTTTGCTTATAAGCAATTTAGCATTTTCTCAACAAAAATTTATAAAAAAAATAGAATTTGTCGGTAGTGATAGCATTCCAAAACAAACTTTACTAGATATAATTGAGCTTGAAGCTGGTGATTTATTTAATAAAGAAAAATTGAATAATGACATCCAAAATTTAAAAAATACTACAATTTTTAGCAAAGTAACTGCAACTGTCACACAAAATTTACAAACTAAAAATGCTGTTGATATTACTTTTAATTTACAAAAGAAATGGACATTTATACCTTATTTTATTTTTGGTACTGGAGGAGGAACTAGTTATTATTCTATAGGATTATTTGATTCAAATTTTTTAAATCAAATTTATACTTTCAATATAAACTACAAAATTGAAAACAGTGAATCTAACTACAGTCTATCATTTACAGATAATTATAGCTTTCATAACAAATATATTACTGGCATAAACGCTAATTATATTAACAAAAAAATAACTTATTATAAAGATACACAAAAATATGGTTACTATTCATTTGAAGAACATCTTTTAAATATTTATAGTCTTTATAAATTTAATCCTTATTTTAATTTTGGGGGAGGCTTCATTTATAGAGAAGCTATTAAAATAAATGAACAACTTACTAATGATGAAAAAAATACAAATAATTCAAATAGAATAATAAGTCCAACAGACTTTTCAGACTATGGTGTACAAACAAGATTACAGTTTGGAAAAATGAATTATAATAGTCTAACCCAAGAAGGAATAACAATAAATAATACCACGAATTCTTATATAGATGATAACTCTAACGATGAAAATTTACTAATTTTAGGTTTTACTGAAATACCATTTATAGATGATTCTTATGTTGGGACTAGAATTGGTTTTCAATACACAGACTCTGATAATCCTGTTAATGAGTTTTATTTAGGCGGACTGGATAAATTAAGAGGTTTTAATTACACACAATTTACTGGCAAAAACACATATTATCAAAATACAGAGGTAAGACTCACATTAATAAAAGGAGATTACATAGCTTTTCAGATAGTTCCTTTTTTTGATTACGGTAACGCCTCACAAAACTTGAATGAATTATTTAATAATTTTGCATCTAGTTATGGAGTTGGTATTAGGATTCCCTTAGTCAAAATTAATAAAATTACATTTAGACTTGATTATGCCACAACAATAACACCATTTCGCATGAGTGGATTTAGTTTAGGCTTACTCCAGTTTTTTTAAATTCTTTTTGCTTTTTGCCCTTGAATAATAACTTCCATCAGTTCCATTATATTCTTTAATTTATCACACTGAACATCAATTTCTTTTGCATACTTTATAAGAGAATTCATTTGATCAAAAGTTTCAGAATTAATTGAACTAGCTATATTAACTGAGGCAACGACTGAACCTATACTTGTATTTTGTTGTGTTGTCGATTCCTGAATTTCTTTATTGTTATTATAAATATTTACAACTTCTGTGGCAATTGATTGAAAAGATTGTGATACATTTTTAGAATTGTCTTTTAACTCAAACACACTATTATTCATATCTTTTATTACTATTTCTGCTGCTTTTTGGCTTTCTGAAATAAGATTATCTATTTCTTTAGCTGCTTTGCCACTCATTTTTGCTAAATTACCCACTTCTTCAGCAACCACTGAAAAGCCTTTTCCTAATTCACCTGCCCTTGCAGCTTCAATAGATGCATTTAAAGAGAGCAATTCTGTTTTAGACACTATATTATTAATAACTGTGGCTTTCGCAGATATATCTTTAATAATTTTAGAAATGTTTTGTAAATTATCACTTGATTTACCAATTTTCCCAACTGCTGAGGTCATCATTTCAACAATATGATTGCCTTCTTTTGTTTTATTATTTAAATGATCAACAATTTTAATACATTCATCTGCATTTTTTTTCGTGTGCTCAATCATTTTTACCATTTGATCCATTTGCACTTGAATTTCTTCCATGGCTTCACTTTGTGATTTTGACAATTCAGAAACTTTAACAAATGATTTACTTAGTTCCTTATTAGTTGAATATAAATTATCTGATTGTTTACCTATTTGATTGGTTAAAGAGTTTAAAGGTTTTGAAACAAACTTATTCATAATTAAATAAGAAAGGACAGAAATTAAAATAATACAACTCGCAAGTCCTAAAACAGCTGTAAAAATCATTTTAAAAATTTGACTATTTAAATGTGATAACTCAGCTTCAACTATAATGACACCATCAAAACGAGAAGATTCCTTATCAATAATAGGTGATACATATAATCTTTTATTACTTTCAAAAGGGTTACTTAAAACACCTTTTATTCCTTTTAAATCATCAATAGTTGTGTATTTTTTTATATCCAGTTCGCCCACATCTTCATTAAAAGATTGGTCAGCTTTTTTAATGACACCAGTAAAAATTGTTTTCTTTTCTCCAAATATAAATACTTTAGAAATATTCTCATTAATAAATAAACCTTTTACAGAGTTTATCACATTTTGTTTTTCTAAATTGTATATATTTGCCGAAAGAGAAGGTTTTAAAATAACAATCGAATTTGATATAGAATGATCAAATTCTTCTTGTAATTGAGATTTTGTATCAACTATGGAATAAATAAAATACAAACTTAGTGAGATGATGATAATTGGTATTACAACCAGTAGTATTTTTATATTTAATGACTGTTTACTAAATAACATCTAAATTTCCCTAAAGTTACTTTACTTTTGATCGGTTCTATTATTATAAACATAAGTCCTTTTTTATAAAAAAAGCAGAATAATTTTCAATATAATTCAAGCGTTAATTTTTTCTTTTTTGCCAGAAATGATGAGATGCATTGAATCCATGACTTGATTTAGATTACCACATTGCACATCTATTTCTTTACCTAAAACAATTAAACCTTTCATTTCATCTTTAGCATTTAAACTTATAGAATTCGCTAAATTAACTGAATTTTGCACTTCATTAATACTTGTTGTTTGTAAATTTGTTGAATTTTGAATTTCTTTGGTATTGTTTAATATATTTACAACTTCTTCAGCTATTTCATGAAAAGATTGTGAGACATTTACAGAATTGTTTTTTATGTTAACCACACTATTATTCATTTCCAAAATAACAGTATCAGCTACAGTTTGACTTTCAGATATAAGTTGATCAATTTCTTTGGCTGCTTTCCCACTCATTTTGGCTAAATTTCCTACTTCTTCTGCAACCACAGAAAATCCCTTTCCTAATGCACCTGCTCTTGCTGCTTCTATCGAAGCATTTAAAGAGAGCAATTCCGTTTTGGAGACAATATTATTAATAACAGCAGCCTTAACTGAGATATTTTTTATTATTTTTGTAATTTCTTTTAGATTTAGACTTGCTTTATCAATTTTTTCTACTGCCGAAGCCATTGTTTCTACTATACTATTTCCTTGTTTTGTTTTTTCATTTAAATGATCGACAATCCGATTACAGTCTTCAGCATTTTTATTTGTTTTATCTACGTTTTCAACCATATTTACCATTTGTTGAAGAATTTTATCCATAGCTTCTGTTTGTGACTCAGATAAAGTTGTTACTTTAACAAATGAAACATTTAAATTTTGATTTGTAGCATAAATATCTTCAGACTTGGAACCAACTTCTTTTGTTAATAATTCTAGCGGCTTAGAAATTATTTTATTAATTATAAAATAAGAAAGTATTATAATTGAAAATACACAAAATAGAACACCAAGAATAGCGCCAATGATCATCTTAAAAATTTGATAAGTTAATTGCAGCAAATCGGCTTCAATGACAATAATACCGTCAAAACGTTTTGACTCAGTATCAATAATAGGAGAAACGTAAATTCTTTTGTTCCCATTACTTTTTGCTATTACACCCTGAATATTTTTAAGATCCACTTCAGACGTGTAATCAGTTATTTTAACATCTTCTCCAAGCTCTAAAAAGGATTTATCAGTTTTTAATTCAACTCCTGCAAATAAAGTCTTTTTCTCACTAAAAATTAAAGCTTTAGTGATATTTTCATTAATAAACAAACCTTTTACTGAATTCACAACATTATTTTTTTCCAAATTATAAATATTTGCTGACAAAGAAGGTTTTAAAATAACCATTGAATTAATAATAGTGTTATCAAATTGCAATTGAAAAAGTTTTTTAGTATCTAAAATTTGATAAACAAAGTATAAACCTATGGAAACAATCGTGATAGGAATAATAATCATTAAAATTTTAATATTTAAAGCTTTATTTTTTAAATCCATCTTTTTACCAATAAAAACTAAAATTTCAATTTTTATCGGCTGGTAGTAGGAGTAATTTACCTATTTTCATAGAACAACGCCATTTTTTTTAAACTATTGAAATGTATAATTTATTTACGGATTTTTTCCTGTGTATTTTCGAACAATAGCAGGATATTGTGGTGTTTTTTTGAAATTCTCAAGGGCGCGTTTTACTCTTTCAGTCAACTGTGGTGGGGTTGAAGCTGTTGTGGCAATAAAATTTTCTTCTGTTTCAATTTTATTGCCAAACGTAAATTGATCCAACTCCATTTTATGTTCCTTTAAAAAGGAGAAAGCGCCAATAACTGATGTGTACCAAGCATCTATTGTTCTATCTTCTAATGCTTTTAAATTTAAAGTATCATTATGATATGAAATTATATTTTGTTTTTTAAGTTCTTTATGGCCTAACAAATACAACTCATACGAAGTTGCTAATAAAACGCCAATTTTTTTATCTTTAACATCAGCTATTGAATTAATTGGTTTAGAACCTTTATAACTAATAAAAACCGTATCAGCATTATATATTTTAGAAACCCAGACATATTTTTTTTCTCTATCAGGTAACCGTGTTAAAGGAATAATAAAAGACTTTTTATCAATATTCGCCAAACATTCTTCCTGCGCTCTTATCCAAGGCATGCAAATAATTTTAAAGGTTAATTTTTGAGTTTTAAATGCTTGAGATATAATTTCACCAGCAATACCACCAATTTGATTCTCCCCCCATTTTTCTGTTTTAGAAGGAAATTCATGTGTAATAATCGTAACATCTTCTGCATAAGCAGTTATGGATAGCAGTAGAATAGTTAAATAGGCGCTGACTTTTGCTAAAAAAGCCATTTTATTTTCCTCAAATAAAAAGCAACTGGCAAAAAATTATTTGCCAGTGTATTTTTTAATAATTGCAGAATATTCAGGAGTTTTCTTAAAACTTTCAACAGCTTCTTTAACTTTTTCTACAAGCTCTTTTGGAGTGTCTTTCGCTGTTGCAATAAAGTTTTCTTCCATATCAATTTTATTCCCAAATTCAAAGCTAGCAATATTCATTTTTTCACTATTAAAAGTAGCAACGGCACCAATAACTCCAGTATACCAAGCATAAATTTTTCCAGCATCCAGTTTTTTGGCATTCGTTGCGTCTATAGGAACACCTTCAATATCAGATTTTGCTAAACCATTTTTTTCATTTGAAATGGCAGTTTCATATGAAGAACCTGCTAAAACTCCAATTTTTTTTCCTTTGGCTTCAGCAATAGTGTTTAACTTTGCTGTACCTTTTTTTGTAATAAATACTGTTTCAATATCATATAACTTTGAGACCCAATTGTACTTAGGCTGCCGTTCAGGATTTGGAGTAAAAGGAATAATAAACGATTTTTTATCAGTATTCGCCAATGTTTCCTCTTGAGCCCTTTTCCAAGGTAACCAATTCATTTTAAATGTGATCTTCTTAGCTGCTAAAGCTTTGGTTATAATTTCACCACCAATACCACCAACTTGATTTTCACCTAATTTATCTGTTTTAGCTGGTAACACTTGGGTACAAATTGTTATGTCTTCTGCAAAAGTAACACTTGGCAATAGAATTACAGAAAGCAAAAATGATTTCACCACAATTTTACTTATTTTCATAATAGTTCCTTAAATATAAATTTTATTTACCCGCATATTTTTTGATAATTGCTGCATATTGTGGTGTTTTCTTAAAACTTTCAATAGCATCTTTTACTTTATTTGCTAATTCCGCAGGTGTATTTTTCGCTGTGGCAATATAATTTTCTTCTCTATCAATATTTTTTCCAATTTCTATTTTATTTAAATCAATTTTTTCAGCCTTCAACGCAGCTATTCCACCAATTACACCAGTATACCAACCCAAAATCTTACCCGCTTCTAGTTTCTTTGCATTAGTCGCATCATTAGGCACAGCTTCTATATCAGATTTGCTCAAACCATTTTTCGCATCAGCTATAAAACCTTCATAAGAAGACCCAAGCAAAACACCAATTTTTTTACCTTTGGCATCAGCAAGTGTATCTATTTTTTTATTGGATTTTAAAGTTAAAAAGGAAGTATCGGCATCATAAAGTTTTGCAACCCAATTGTAACTAGCTTCTCTTTCTGCATTTCTGGTTAAAGGAATAACAAAAGATTTTTTATCTGAATTTGCTTGTGTTTCTTGTTGAGCTCTTTTCCAAGGTGACCAAATCATTTTGAAAGAAATTTTTTTAGCTTCAAGTGCCTTCGTAACAATTTCCCCACCTATTCCTCCAACCTGATTTTCTGCAATTTTTTCGGTTTCTGAGGGAAAATTTTCTGTTCTGATAAAAATATCTTCAGCATAAGCAGCTGAAAAACCTAAAGTAATAATAGACGCACCAATTGAACATAAAGAATTTTTGAATTTAAGCATATAATACCTCATAATTAGAATGCTTTAATTAATTTAGCAATTAAGTCTAAGAGAGAAAAGGAGAAGTCAATTAAATGTCATAGTAACTTAATAGTTAATTTTTATGCGCTGTGTATTTACTTATAATTTCATTATACCTTTTCGTTTTTCGAAATTCATCAAAAGCTTCTTTTACTTTCTCAATTAATTGAGGATCTGTTCCCGCTGTGGTGGAAATATAATTTTCTTCAATATCAATTTTATTGCCAAATTCGAATTGATTTAAATCGATATTAACTGCTGTAATATTTGCCTTACCAGAAATAATACTAGTATACCAAGCATATATTTCACCTAACAGAAGTTTCTTTACATTCAAGTGATCATAAGGAACTGATTCAACTTCGTCTTTAAAAGCTTTTCCTTTTTGGTTTAATATTTTTTGTTCATATGAAGTACCAACCTGGACACCAATTTTTTTATCAACAATTTGTTCTAAACTGTTTATTTTTTTATTCCCTTTTTTAGTTATAAATATAGTTTCAACATCATAAATTTTAGCCACCCAATTATAAAATTTTTCCCTTTCAGGAATTCTAGTCAATGGCAAAATAAAAGTTTTTTTGTCAATATTTTCCTTGACTTTACTTTGAGCTGTTTTCCACCTTGTCCAAACAAATTGGTACTTTAATTTTCTCAATCGCAAGGCTTCAGTTGTTATTTCACCAAATATTCCTGAAACCTCACCATTACTTAATTTTTCAACTTCAGAAGGAACATTTTCTGTTACAATAATTAAGTCTTGTGCAAATAAGATATTACTAATAAACAAAAAATATAAAATTAAAACTACAAATTTTATTTTATTAATGAGCAACATTATTTAACTTCCTAAATTTAAAATCATTATTATAAAAATTTTAGTAATAGTTTTTTTAAATAACAAAAGTCAATTAATTGGCATGATTCTCTTATAAATAACAACTATAAGAAAACTGCACTAAACTACCATTATTCTCATAATAATAAGTTACACTTATCTTAACTTATTATTTAAATATTGTTTCTTCCAATACTATTTTTATGCAGTACAAGATAACAAGCTGATTTTCTACATTCCTCTTGAAAAAAAAATTACATTTGTTAAATTCTCAATTGTAATTTTAAGATTAAGTAAGTCTTTGTCAAATAGTTTAAATTTTGATATTTTATCTAATAATGATATCATATTAAAATTTAAAGAAAAAACTAAAAACAGGATGGTTATATGATTGAGTTTAAAGGCATCCACAAATGGTACAATAAAAAACTTCATGTTCTAAATGACATAAATTTATTTGTCAAAAAAGGTGAAGTTGTTGTTGTCTGTGGACCTTCAGGATCGGGTAAATCTACTCTTATACGAACTGTAAATGCATTAGAATCAGTAAGTGAAGGTGAATTAATTGTAGATGGTATAAAAGTAACTGATCCAAAAATTGATATCAATAAATTAAGATGTGAAGTGGGTTTTGTATTCCAACAATTTAATTTGTACCCTCATCTTTCAGTTCTTGACAACATAACTTTAGCTCCTATCAAGGTTAAAAAAATTCCCAAATCCGAAGCCGAAAAAATTGCTCTTGATTTACTGACAAAAGTAGGCTTGTTAAATAAAAAAGATTCTTTTCCAGCACAGCTTTCAGGCGGACAACAACAACGAGTGGCTATAGCTAGAGGTTTAGCTATGCAACCTAAAATTATGTTATTCGACGAACCAACATCTGCTTTAGATCCTGAGATGATCGGAGAAGTTTTAAAAGTAATGAAGGACCTAGCAAAAGGTGACATAACAATGATGGTTGTTACCCATGAAATGGGATTTGCGCGCGAAGTTGCAAATAGAGTTGTCTTTATAGATGCTGGTAAAATAGTTGAAGTTGCTGACCCGAGTGAATTTTTTAATAATCCTAAATCTGATAGAGCAAAACAATTTTTAAAACAAGTTTTAACCCCTATGCAATCTTAATAAGGAGTATTTTATGAAATTAATGAGTAGAAAAGCTTTTTTAACAATAGTATCTTTATTGCCTATTTTTTATAATATCAGTGCAAATGCTGATGTTACTGAAATTAAAAAGAAAAAAGTTTTAGTAGTCGGTGTAAAAGATTCTCTTTATCCTTTTGGTTTTGTAAATGAAAAGTCACG
>CAYSZE010000163.1:0-4046 GCA_964435255.1 uncultured Oligoflexia bacterium | reverse complement strand
TCGCCGCTATCTGGCTGGCCTGCTGCGCCGTGTTCGCGTTCGCCATCATTACCGCCCCGCTGGGCTGGGAGGATGCTGACGGATGGCACCCCGGCGAACCGGAGGGCGAGTGAATGCACTCCGCCATTATCACCACAGCTGCCCGCACACACTGGCGGCATGATTTCACCGGGCGCGCTCTGCCGCATCCCGCAAACGAGCCACAGGCGGCGCTTGATACCCCTCGCGCCGTGAACTGCGGCCCCGGCGATGAACAGCGCGCCGGGGCCGCTTTTGTTGATTCCAATCCCAATCATGGAGAGAACAATGGCTGACAAGTCGGGCAATGTCTTATTGCCGATGCCCATGCCTACGCACAAAGCCTTGCGGGCGGCGGTGGCAAAGATCGTGCGGCGTATTCAGGCCGACCACTACCTGACCGACGAAGATTTTGCGGCGATGGTGGGCGTGTCGGAAGGCACAGTCGCCAATGCGCTGATCGTGCGCGCGGAAAGGATCGCGGCATGAACCACCACAAGCGCCCCATCCCCGATGACTTCCGCGCTTTTGCTCCCGGCAAGTCGATTAATTCGTTGAAGCGGCATTACCACGCCAAGACAGACACCATCCATCGCTGGCTTGATGAGTGCGGCATTCCGCATGGCAGCCCGCACATCCACAACAAGCGGATGGTGCCTGATGACTTCGCGCAGATGGCCGCAATGATGCACTCTGCCAAGCTTGAAGAACACTACCGCGCCAAGCATTCAATCATTGCCCGATGGCTGCGGGAAAGTGGCGTCAAGGCAGCGCAATACAGGCCGCCCGTATCTGCCGAGCGCGCCACGCCCGCAAAGCGCCTAAGCGGCGGCAAGCGGGCATCGCTTTCGTTGGTTGTTACGACCGCAGCGGTTCGCACTTGGGGCGAGGCTGACGATGCCGCGAACAAGCTGCGCAAGTTTGGGCCGGTAAGCCGCTGCGATGAAAATGGCCGGTTCAATCATTCCGGCAAGTTCTGGCGCGTTGGCCGGGTTGTGCTGACCGATGCCGAGGTGATCGAGCGCGCAAATCGTCGGAGGGCTGCATGAAAACGCAACCCTGTGGCCATAGCGCCATCGCAAAGAATATCGATTACCACGGCGGCAAACGCATCTGCACAAGGTGCCGCGCAGAACGCAACGCACTCAAGCGCGCCGCAAGGGAACGCATCAAGGCCGGGATTTGCGCACTGCTTGATGAGAAGCGGTCGCATAGCGAAATTGCGCAGATCACAGGCGCTTCGATCAACGCAGTGCGCAAGATCAGCGCGGAATATATCCCCGCACACAAGCGCGCACTGATGTCTGATCCGTTCTACCCATCCCGCGCACTTGAAACGGCAGCGCGCGTTGCAGGGGCCAAGGTTTCGCAGTTGCGGCTAGACTGGCGGCAACGTGAACTGGCCCGCGCCCGCTTTGCCTATATGCTGGCAATGCACGAACGCGGCATGACTGTATCTGCCATCGGGCGTAGTCTCAACCGCGATCATAGCACGGTCATCTACGGCGTTGACCAGGCCAAATATCTCGTCACGCGAGACACTGCATTCCGCGAGATATTTGAACAGGTGCGCGCCGCATGAACCGCGCCATCGAAAAGATCGCCGCGCGCCTGCGTGACCTCGCCGCCGCTGCCGATGAACAGCACCCCATCGACCCGCACGAAGTCAACGTCTGCGTGTCGCAGCTCCTTGCCCAAGTGGAAATGCACCGCGCGGGCCTCCTCGAACCGGAAAGGGCCGAATGATGGCCGACCTCAATCAATGTTCATTCATCGGGCGGCTTGGGGCCGACCCTGAAATCAAGTCCTTCAGCAATGGCGGGCGCATCGCAAACCTGCGCCTCGCTGTTGGCGAAAAGTGGAAGGACAAGGCCACGGGCGAACAGAAAGAGCGCACCGAATGGATAAGTGTGACGCTGCAATCGGACGGCCTTGTCGGGGTTGCCGAGCGCTATCTCAAGAAGGGCGCGCTGGTTTTCATCCAGGGCCAGTTCCGCACCCGCAAGTGGCAGGATCAGAACGGGCAGGACCGCTATGCCACTGAGATCGTCGTGGGCGGCTTTGGCGGCATTCTGACCATGCTTGACGGCAAAGGCAGCGGGGACAGCGCGCCCGCAAAGCAGGCACAAACCACCCAGTCCTACAGCAGCTTTGCCGACGATTTGGACGACGATATCGGCTTTTGAGTCACCTCGCGCCTGATCCCTACGGCGGGCGCATTGGAACCACGAAGGCGGGCCGTGGGGTGAAAAGCCCGCCACATTTTCCGGGGGTGACAATGTTCAAGCGTAAGCCGCAGACCGTTACGCGCACCAAGCAGGACCGCCGCGCCCAGCTTGTCCAGGTGCTTACCTATCGCCGCAGTTTGGACGGCATCACCGCCGCCGATGTTGCGCGCTGGACAGGCCTTAGCGAAGCCGAATGCGCCGACGCTTTGCAGCGCGAGATTGCGAGGCGGGCAGCGTGAGCGCTTTCGACCACCTCGAAACAACGCTCGATCCAGTGCCTTTGTTCCCTGTTGAAGCACCGGACGGACGCAAGGATTTGAGCGAACTGGCGCGGCAAACCCTGTTCCGCAAGTATGCGTCAACGCTGGCCCCGCAAGTCGTGGTGTGGGCCAACGCCAACGCGGGCAAGCGCAACCCTTTGCAGGCCAAGCGCGAGGGCATCGTGGCAGGCGTGTTCGACATGGCCTGTGCATGGGACATTCGCGCCAGCACGATCCCCGATTGTCCTCTCTCCATCTGCTACATCGAGTTCAAGGGCTACGACAAAAACGGTCGCCCCGGTCGCCTGTCGAAAGCGCAGATCGAATGGGGCAACCGGATGCACGAACGCGGGCACAAGGTTGCCTGCTTCTATTCCGGCAAGTCCGCCTTTGATTGGCTGGCCTCCCTTGGCGCTCCGGTTCGGGGGCGCGCTCAATGAACCTCGCGCCCCGCCAGCCTGACCCTTTGCGGGAAGTGCTGGCGCGGGTGCTTGTCCAAATCGCGCTGCGCGATCCCGACCCGGCCCAGCGCGCGGCTAAACTCCAAATCTTGAAGAAGGACGGTTGGCTGTGAGTCATAGCAGGGCTTGGATGCCTCTTTATGTCGGGGACTATATCTCCGGCACGCAGCGCCTGACGACAGAGCAGCACGGCGCTTATCTCCTGCTGATCCTCGACTATTGGCGCAATGGACCGCCGCCAGACGACGACGATGTTCTTGCGCAGATCGTCAAGATGGACCGCGCCAAGTGGCGCAAGGCGCGCCTTACCCTTGTCCGCCTTTTCAAGATTGAAAACGGCGAATGGCGTCACAAACGGATTGAGCGTGAACTAGCCCGCGTCGATGCCATTACCGAGAAGCGCAGCGCCGCAGCGAAGGTTCGCTGGGGTAAGGATAAGCAGTCCAATGGCAATGCAAATGCATCTGCAAATGCATCACCGTTGGATATGCAAAACGCATTACAATCACAATCACAATCACAATCACAGTCACAAAGGGTAGAAGAGGAGGGGAAAGAAATAACTTCTCTTCTCGCTTTCGCGGGCAAAACTGTGCGCTTGAACGCGCGAGATTTGGACCGCTGGAAGGCGCGCTATCATGCGATTGCGGACCTTACTGCTGAACTTGGTTCGCTAGACGACTGGCTGCAAGCGCAGGACGACCGGGCGCGCAAGAACTGGTTTCAGATTGTGAGCGGCGCGCTCAACAAAAAGCACCAGGCAGCTCTGCGCGAGATCGCCCGCGACGATGACGACGCTTGCGAGTTCACCGGGCCATGCTGAACGACTGGCGCGAATACCTGCGGCGCGAGGGCGTGACGCTCAAGCACTACCGAGAGGGTGGGCACAAGACAGTCTGCCCCAAGTGCAGCGCCAACCGGAAACACAAGACCGACCCGTGCCTGTCCGTGACGATCATCGGCAATGGCGCGGTGTTCTTTTGCCACAACTGCGGAAACAAGGGAGGTTACAATGACGATCCACGAACGGCACAGGGAATGGATCGAGGCCCGTGGTCTGGACCCGGTGCTGGCCGAGA
>CAYSZE010000162.1:0-10499 GCA_964435255.1 uncultured Oligoflexia bacterium | reverse complement strand
TTCAAACGGCATCCAAAGTCCGCTCAACAAAGGGATTGCTTGTCCATGTTTTCGGAAGATTTTCTGCATGCCTTTTTAAGTACATGTTCTTTTTCTAAATACACATTCTCAACTCTTAATTGGCATTATTAATTGTTAATTATAAGAAAATAAATTCAATCAAAATAATATTTATTATTTTTTATTAACTTTTCATTACAGTTAAAAGTGGAAGTAAATTCATTAAAATAAGAAACATTAAAATTAACTCTATCTATTGATTTAGCATGCATGTCTAAATTAATAATTCGCTCCGAATTGCGATTAATAAAAAAAGGTCTTTTTTCCTTTGCCTCACTTGCACAATGAACTTGTCCAAAAGCTTTAAAAAATTTCTTGTAGCTTTTATATCCTTTATTTTTTATATATTGCAAAGCTAGTTCAAGTCCGATCTGATCACTTATATTTTCAGGAGCAGTATACATACTATATGACTCAATTTCTTCTTGAGGAAGATGTACTTCCCAAGTTCTTTTATGAGTATCAGTAAATTCTTTTATTTTCTCCATTGCAAAATTGTATGTCTGTAAATTAGAAGAGTGTTCCAGAATGATGTGAGCAATTTCATGCGATAAAATATGGATAGTCATGAATTGATTAGCAAATGGTTCTTTTTTGTTAGTTAAATATAATAGTAGCCATGAAACATTTATATTAGATGAAGAAGGTATAACAAAAGAACTTCCATAGAGGAAATCCATTTTTTTTGAAAGTTCTTCTTCACTTAAATTCTCTAAATTTTGAGTTAAAGACAACTCTTCAGTGTTAAATTTTAGATTGGAACTAGAAATACGGTTTGCTAATTCGTCTTTTTCTTCAGAAGTGTATTTTGAACTATTCTTAATTTTTTCAATAGCAATATTTTTAAGGTCAAAATAAATTTTATTAAGAGTTAAGTGAGATTTTTTTGCGTCTATAATAATTTTATTTTTATTTATTATGAAATGTTGACTTAAAAATTTAGCTTCGCTAGCCTTTTCACAAGTTCTTTCAGAACGATTTTTTTCTAAGCAATTTTTCTTAAAAAGATTAATTTCGTTTCTAATATTAGGATTAATCTCAAAGGAGTCTTTTATATTTTTTATATGTTCTCTATACTTTTCTGTAAAAATTAAAAATTCATTTTTGCTAGAGCCAATAAATAAATTTTTCTCTTTAGAACAAATATACTCATAGAAATTTGAACATACAAACTCATTTTTGAAAGGTAGCGCTGATAAGTTACTTTGAAAAATACTAAATATAAATGATATAAATAAACACCTATTAAAACTCATGATAATTTGCCTATTGAAAGAAGAAATCATGCTATTAGACAGTAGTATTTATAATAATTTTTGAATTTTGTCAAAATTAAATAAAATTAATTAACTCATATAATAAAAATTATTTATAATATGAGTTATTGACTTGTTAATAATTTTTAATAATAAAAAATAAAAGGAGAAATCATATGAAAAAATATATTTCCTTGTTTTCTATATTAAATTTTCCAAGTACTTTTGCATACACTCAAATAGAAGCTGTAAATTACAATCCGTTGCCATTAAATATTGCCCTGGGCTACATTGATGAGGATGAAAGAACTAAATTCAATGAAAAAAGCATTTATAGATATATTTTAGAAATAGAACAAAAAAAATATTTTACTACAAATAGTTTTATTATTATTGAAAATAAAAATATACTTACTTTCATGGTCAATGGTATAATGTGTGCATATACAAATTTTTTAGGTACACAACCTATGACACATGGAGTTGGTGTTAGTGTATTTTTAAATGATGAATTTAAAGGCACTGTCTGTGCTAATAAAAAAAGCGTATTAGATATTAAATATAATCTAAAACTTACCTTTCAAAAAGATCCCTTTGATGTTGCATATATTCAAATTATAAATAATGGTTGGTGGGTAAGTGAAGATGTTTATCCAAAAATTTTGACAATTAAGCTTAATTAGATTCTATTTTATAAATTTAAACAAGTTATCTAATTTCAATAATAATGATTTTAATATTTTAAGTTCTTTTTACATGCATTAATATTTTCCTTCAAATTTGTTATAGTTTAAATAATATTACAATAAAACAAAATAATAATTTTTCATTATATGTTGTATATTTAGAAAAATTAAATTTTATTAAATGTTTTGACTAAATTTATTTTTATGTTAATAAAATGTTGTTATTTTGAAATAGTACAATAATATAAGGAATATATTATGAAATTGTTACTTTCTTCAAGCGTATTTATATTTTCAATGTTAGGAATACAAACTAATGTTCATGGTTTAGATAATTATGTAAAATGTAATAATAATGATTTAGTTTTATATTCCGAAACAAATACGGGTCTAGCAAGAGGGGAATCAACAAAGATTACTTATTTTAAAATTAGTAATAAAGAAGTAGTAAATCACTTTAAATCTATAGTTCCAAATTTAAAAATTCATTCTTCAAATTCACAACAAAACATTTATAGCAGTGATGGTTTAATGAGTTTTGTAACAGATGGAACAACATATAATAAATATTATAAAAACAAAAAAGAAACCTCTTCAAACTCATATATTGTATATTTAGATCAAGAAGAAACCGAGAAAAGTTTTATTTTGTTATCCTCAAGATATAATAAGGGAATAAAAATAGAAATATATGAAAATTTATATCCTTTACCTCAAATCCCTGTTGCTAATTGGTATTTTCAAGATTGTAACAGAGTAAATACATGGTCAAGTTCTTTTGATCCCTTAGATTTTTGGAGTATAACTAACAACTCAACAAGCAACAACACATTGACTATGAATTCTCAGGGGCCTACTTTTAAAAAGAAATTATTGTCCACTCAAAATATTTGGGAAAAACATATTAATTCTTGGAAAAATCAAGATATTAAAGCGATCATGGCTGATTATGCTTCAGATGCACAGGTTATAGTAAATGGAAAAGTATTTAAAGGAAAAGAAAATATCAGTAATTTATTTATAAAATTATTTAATATATTTGGTAGAGCAGAAGAGCACATTATAAAACCTGTTGTCATTTCTGAACAGGTAGCTTATATTATATGGAGTGCTAAAATTAATGGCTTAAATCATCCTTTAGGGACAGATACTTTTATAATATCAAATAGCAAAATTAAATATCAAACTATTACTTCCGATGAATTCATTTTTAAAGATTTATAACTCTTTAAAATTATTTCAATTATATTTAAAAAAGTACTTTAATAAACAGCCAAATTGATAAAATTATAAATAATAAATGTTGAGGCATCATTGCAATAAATAAAAGAAATGCACCTAACTTATTTGCCTTCCCTCCCAAACCCATTGAAATAATATGAGATACTCTTGAAATAGCAAATGTTACTGCTGTTCCAATCAGTAAAAATGTTGGAGCCTGAATATATTCTAAAACTAAAATAATAAATAGCATAAACGGAGTATTTTCAATAAAATTACTATGAGCTTGTATCCTGCGGCGTAAAGTAATATTGCCTTCATCTCCAGATGGTATTTTTAATGTTTTTCGCAACATTGAAACTCGAATACTGAGGATAGTGACTGCTAATAAGACGAAAGAAAGAAAACATGAAGTTACTGGAAGTAACATAATTGACTCCTTAATTTTTAAATTAGTTTTAATCAATCACTATTTTTTGCATAATCTTATTTAAATACTTTATAAAGTTTTATTTTTATAAATTATGCTCACTCAAATCTAAAAAAGCATAATTTTTATTTTTTGTTTTTAAAATTATTTTTTAAAAAGTTGAAGTATTTATTTTAAAATTAATTAAAAGGGATACAACTTTTGTACTTTTTTATCAATGTCTTTTATCGCATCACTTGGCTTATTGCCTACAGGAGGATGCCGCTCAGGAATTTCATTAGGAGCATTAGGAACTTTGCCATAATCAGATGTTGCTTGAAATGCAATTCCTCTTTTTTGCATTTCATTAACCAATATTAATTGGCCTTTTCTTGCTAGATCCATGGCTTGCGCTAAAACTCTTTGTGCTTCTTGTGGACTGTGAAAACCTGTACTATTTTCACTAAAAATGAAGTCCCAACGCATACTAGATTTTCTGTGGGCGTCTAATACCTCCCCTAAAACTTTATTAATTTCAGCATCTATTTGTTCAGGTGTTTTATTTTGATTAAAAGTCTTGTTTTCTGCAAGAAGCTTTCTCGCTCTATTAATATCTTGTATTAATGCAAGTAAAATTCCTTCAGTTCTTCTTAAAGAAGCAGCCGTTTTAAATTGAATAGATTCTACTTTCTTCTTTAATTCACTTTCAGGAACGTTATGACAAGTTTGACAACTAGCATTAATATTAAATAATGGTGATCTAATATTATGATTTGTAAATTTTCTAGCACCACTTCTTTCATAAGGCATATGGCAATCCGCACAAGTTACACCACTTTTAGCATGAACACCGCTGCTATTAAGTTCTGTTTCTGGATGTTGAATTTTGATCATTGGTGCTTGAGTTATTTTATGCTTCCAATCTTGAGGGAAAGCTGTTTTTATTTCATCATAATATTTATCTAGCATTTCAATATTAAAAGCTTCATCTTTTGGCCAATGGGTCCATGGAAATGTAAGTTCAAAAGTATCTTTCTTAAAGTAGTATTCAACATGACATTGTTGACACACATGAGATCTCATTTCTGTAGGTGATGCTTCAATACCTGTTACTGCATTGGCTTTATATCCTCTACTAACCATAGCATTAATATAAGCTTGACGTGTTACTCTTAATTCCATTGTATTAGGTACATGACAATCTGAACAAGTACTCCCTAATGCTGACTTGTGAATACCATCACCATATTTCTTTTGTAATTCTGTTTTAATTTCAGAATAAGGCGTTTTATTAAATTCTATCCAACCTTTTTCACGAACTAATAAAGGAGAATAGCCACTGTGACAGTTCATACATGCTCCTGGTTGCCCTTTAAAAGCTGGAAAACCATGTTTATTTAGCCATTCTTTATCATTTCTTTTTGTTTCTATTTGGTCTAATTGGGAAAAAACATGACTTCTTTTTGCATTATAATCAGCTGAAAAAGGGTACCCCGCCCAGATTTCTGTTAATGCTGGGTAACGAATAAGTTTGCTATAAGGCTCCCCTCCTGCAAATGGGGTTGCAGGTAAAGTTTCATGCATTTTCATGAAAGAATTATAATGAAAGGGAAAATTAACACCCCAATCTTTGGGAGATATTTTTTCCTCTGTCATAGGAGAAATAATTCCTGCATAAGAATTCTTTTCTTCTGCTTTATGTGAGGAAATGCTAATCAACAGCCAACTTGATAGAATAGCTAAGCCTAGCCCAATAATAAATATAACAGCTAGTGCTTTTAGTGAGATAGAAAGTTGTTTCATAAAATCTTCCCTATAAGAATATATTAAGGATGAAAATGACCAATATTTTTATGACAATTTATACAAGTACTAGAATTATTTGAGAGACTTAAATTATTTTGATGCATTAAATTACCATGACAGCGGATGCAATTTTCAACTGTAATTTTTTTAGATATTTCTCTTGCTTGAATAGCAACTGGTATATCTTTAAACGTAAAGGCAATACTATGATGAAAACCATTTTCTGCTTTGGTTAGCCATTTACCAACAAAATTGTTTGGAACATGACAATCATTACAGACTGTGACATGATGGTGATTGCTGTTTTTCCAAGATTGATATGTTTCATTCATTACGTGGCAATTATTGCATGATTGTGGATTGTCACTTAAATATGCAGTTCCTTTAGCAAAAATAAAAGTAATTAGAGAAAGAATAATACTAAAAAAGACAACACCAAAAGTAATATATATTAAATGCTGTTTATCCTTCATTCGTTCCTCATATAACAGGAGGCTATCAATTTTTACAAAACTCATTACAACTTGATTATACTAAATATTAATAGTAAGTCTATATAAAGAAACAAAATCTATAGATGTGTTAAATTGTGTTATAACTAGAAGAATTTTCCTATGGGCTAATTTTTATTTAGATTAAAAGTAACATCTATTTTTTTTTACTTTAGATTAACTCAAATTGTGTTAAAATTATTTATTTAAATTATATCAAAAATTATTTGCTATTGTCTTTTATTAAATTTAAAGCTATATAATTTAAATTTTTGGTGAATTCATTAAACCATTTTCCTTCAATTGTATTGAGCTCTAAAAATTTATCAACAGCATAATTTTTAGAGTCATAAGCATATGAGTTTACAAAACAGTACTTTGAGTTGAATCTTGTAATGGTGTAAAATCCATTTTTCATATTAAAACGACTGCTTGATTTATATGCATTTATTATTTTTCCTGGATAATAAATATTCCCCTTCTTATTGATTGCTTCTATATAATCTAATTCTTCAAATAGAATTATTTCTCGATTTGAATTAAAAATAAAATTCATAGTTGGATCAATTTTTATAAAATTTTCCTCAAGATAAAATTTTTATACATTTAATAGCTGTTTTTGGCATTTACCATTCCTCTACTATTTAGTCAGCACAAGAGTATTTTTATATCACAAATGTTACTTAAATAATATTTTAGTTATTAAAAAAACCGTGCTCATATTTCAATCATAAACTTATTATGATACAATGAAGCAAGAGATATCTATTTTCATATTTCAAATAGATATCTCTTGCTCTTATATAAAATAAATTTATAATTCCTCATAAAAAAGATGATTTTAAGAATTACTTTAGTCTTAATAAAAATGAGCTGATTATAATATTTAATGAAAAAAAAAGAAATTTCACAAGTGTACAACTACTGTAGTGTTGTTAAAAAAACAATAATTGATAAAAAAGTATTAAATGGAAAACTATTGATTTTGAACAAACAAAATTTTCAAACCAGGTAAAATTATTAATCAAGCAAGAGCAAATGGTCAATTTTCAATGTATAATGAGTATATTTAATTAAATATAGATGTTATGTAATAATTCTTATTTTTCATACTCTTTGATTGCTTTTAAAGTTAAGAAGCTTAAATTTTTTGTAAATTCTGCAAACCATTTGCCTTCCACATATTTGGTATCCAAAAATTTATCAACTTTAAAATTTATGGAGTCATAAGCATATGAACTCCCTAAAATATAATTAGAATTAAGGCGCATGAAAGTATAAAAACCATTTTTTAAATTAAAGCGGCTGCTTGATTTATAGGCATTAATTATTCTACCTGGATAGTATATTTCACCTTTTTTATTTATTGCTTCAACATAATTCATTTCCTCAAAAAAAAGAACTTCTCGTCTAGAATGTAATATAAAATTAATAGCAGGATCTATAGAAATAAAATTTTCTTTTAAATAAAACTTCTTATATTCACTAGGATCTAAAAAAAGTGAATGAAATTCATTTGTATTACATTTCAGAAACGTTGTATTTATAAAATTAAAATATTTGATTGCATTAAAATCTAGACAAATTTCATTAAAACGATTATTAAGATCTCGATTTTTAATACATTTTAAAGAGTAATCTTGCATTTCCCACAGCTCTAAACACTGGTCAACACAACTTAATTCATAGCATATTTTTACAAAATATATAAGAAATAATTAATTTATATCTAAAATTATTTATTTCATATTTTATTAAAAATATTATAGTAATGTGATATAATGAACACTATTTTAAAAAATTATTTTATAATTACTTTACTATTAGACAAGTTATATGAAGTAGTAGTTAATATTTATGTATCTAATTTTGTATTTTAATAATATTCTTAATTATTTTTAAACTATGAATGAATATTTATTGCAAAGTTATTTTCTATTTAAAATATTTGTGTTATATAAAAAAAATCTTATATACTTAATAAAATTAAGTGTATACAAAAGTAATAAGATATTATAGTGTTTTTTTTGAAATTTTAATAAAATTTATGCCTGTGGAAGGTTATATGCAAAATTTAGCTTTAACTAAAAATGATTTCATAAAAAAATTTAATGACTTAAAAAATGATCTACAAGCTTATAATTACTTCTCTGCAATTTCTAAATGTTTTATTGATTTAGAAAATTTTACTTGGGATACTCTCGATTTAGATCGATCAAATTATAAAGAATATTACACTGCTAATAATTTTATTGAAATAGATCCAATTATGGATTTTTTGAAACATACAAATAGAGAATTAATTCTATTTGAAGAATTGGAATTTAAGGAAATCTTCTCTCCATCTGGGAAAATAATGAAGCCAGGTAAAATCATTAATCAGACAAGAGCAAATGGACAATATGCTATGTATAATGGCTTTTACACTGTTGCTCGAAATAACGAAAAACTTATTGTATCTATGTTTGGTTTAGATTCTCGTCAATATGACATTTCTAATTTTTTTGACCCAAAAAAAGCAGATGGAAAATGGTTTTTAAATTATCAAAATAGCTGTGAAGAACTTTTTAAAGAAGTTTTCCTTAGTTATAATACTTAACTTTAATTAAATTTCAATTCATGTTTAATGCTTTCATTTCTAGTATTCTAGTATTAAAAATATTTATCATAAGTGCTTTTATATTTGCCCGTTTCTTTCCAATGCATAAAGAATTTTTCAAATGAATTGAGTATTTCATTATCATCTTTTCTAAAAGCCACTCCAAAGCTTTGTTCAGTATCTTTATTATTTTTAAATAAAAATGTTCCAGGAAATTTTTTATTTAAATATTTTCCATATGTTGAATCTATTAAAATAGCATCAACTTTTTTATTCCGAACGGAATTTACCAGATCTCCATATTCATTATATTTCAGTAAAGTTACTTGCGAGAGATGCTTTGCTGCATAAAAATCATTTGTTGTGCCAATTTTAACGCCAATTCTATATTTGCTTTGATTAAGCTCTCCATTATTATTTATTTTTTCAATTATTTTATTATCTTTTCTATATAATAAAATAATACTGCTTTTAAAATATCCAGTACTGAATTGGACAGATTTTTTTCTATTTTCAGTAATCACTAAACCGCTAGATATAAGATCGCATTTTTTTGCAATAAGAGCAGGAATGATACCATCTATATTATAATTTATAATTTCCATTTTTTTGTTCTGTGATTGGCTAAAGTCTGTCATCATATCAATATCAAACCCTTGCCAATAACCATTTTCAAAATAAGTAAAAGGAATAAATCCACCTGCTGTACAAATTTTTATTGTATTTAAGTGTGAATTAAGTGAATATGCAAATAATCCTATTTTAAGCAAGAAAATAATGTAAGTAAAAATTTTGATAGTATACATACAAATCCTTCTGTTAGCTTTAAATAATACATTATCACAATTGTAATTTAAAATAAATACTTAAATATTTTTTTTAATATATAAAAAAAGGAAGTCTAAATTATAATAAACAAAAAATAATTCTATTACTTTAATTTTCTATAAATCAATTTTGCTTGTTGTATTTTTTCTGCATGAGGTTTTGTTCTTATTGATATGTAGCCAGATATTTGTTCATTTTCATAGTATGGAAAAACGGAGGCATATACCCAGTAAACTCTACCTTTTAGTCCTTTATTAAGCACATATCCACTCCAAAGATTTCCTTTTTGAATTTCTCCCCAGAGATCCGCAAAAGCTGTTTTGGGCATATCTGGATGCCTAATTATGTTATGTGGTTTACCAATAAGGTATTTATATTCTGCTTGCGCAAGTTCTGCAAATTTGTTATTAGCAAAAAGTATAGTACCATTTGTATTAGTTGCTGATAAAATAATATCATTATCTTGTAAATAATATTCTTCTTCATTATTCGTAAATCTAACATCAGAATTAAAATCAGAGGCATTAGCTAGTGGTTGTAACTTTTCAAGCGGATCATAAATTTTTATACTTTCATTTTTGGCAAAAATTTTAATAATATTTTTTAAAACACTGCTAAAAATGTTGAGTTCAGATCCGCTATTTTCAAAATAATGATTATTAGACTCTAGCTCTTTAAAATTATGCACTGAAGTTCCAACTTTATCCCTTAATTCTGCTATATATCTAGTACTATTTTCAATTCTTTGTTGAGTTGAATAAACTGAATTTTGAGAAGAATCAACTTCAGCTTCCGATGTTTTTATATTTTTTGATAACTCTTCAATCATAATAGACATCGAATTTACACTATCGCCAATTTCTTCATTTATTTTTTTAGTTGTTTTAGCAAGCTCTTTTACTTCTGAAGCAACAATAGCAAATCCTCTACCACTATCACCAGCCCTAGCCGCTTCAATTGTCGCATTAAGTGCTAAAAGGTTTGTTTGATCTGCAATGCCTGTAATCTTCTTTAATAATCCATGAACCGTTTCAAAGCTATTATTTAACTTTTCCATATTAACTGTTACTTTTTCAAGATTATTTTTAATATTACTTGAATTATTTTTTACGATATGCATTTCTTTTTCTATTTCAGAAATAT
>CAYSZE010000161.1:0-6501 GCA_964435255.1 uncultured Oligoflexia bacterium | reverse complement strand
TGATTTTTTATACAAGCTGTATGAAATTAATCCAAAATAAGAGTTGTAAATCTTGTACAACTTAATTTTTTTGTCATTTAATCTTTTGTTTAATAATCTATTTTTTCCATTTTTATCAACATAAATAGAAGTTAATAATGGACAATCAGGATATACACCAAGAACATTGTGACTAAGGCTTTTATAATTGAATTCAACATTGATTCTTTTTAATATATTCAAATCAGATTTTGACAATGAAGCACAAGCTGCAATTAAATGATTAAATTCCCAACTACTTTTATTTATCGTAAGTAAGTCTTCGTTAGATAGTTGAGAAATACAGTTCCCAAGATTATTATATATCGCAGCACTTAAATATTTGCTAATCCCTCTAAATCCTTTTCTCAAGCTCTTGATATAAGGTTTATTATTTTTTTTACGAAGATGCTTGTAATAAATAAGATCATTCATTGAAGGAAACCAACTTTTAAGAGCCTCATTTGCTTCATAAATTCTATTTTCAAGTATTTCTTGGAGCATATTAACGTTTTCTGAATCATTATAGAATTTATCATAAATTTGAGTGCGAAATTCTGAAATTGTCATATACTTAGGGGCAGAAAAGTTTTCTTTTAAAAATGAATCCCATTTTCTGTGTATACTACTATATCCTAATTTGTCATCAGCAAACACTTCTTCATCAAGGTCTTTAAAAATTAAAATTTTTCCATCTGGCTTATTTCCAAATCTATTTACTCTTCCTATTTGTTGCATTATAAAATTAGGAAGACTGTTCTCAAAGTAGCCATTAGAAGCATTCAAATCAAAACAAGAGTTAAAAATTCTGCAAAATACAGATATTTTATCTGATTTTTTATTTGAATGTGAATCTAATATCATTTTTAAATTTTTATCTTTATCCTTTTCAGTATATTTTGAATGTAACATCTGATAATTTTTAAAATTAGAAACTCTATTAACAATATATTCTTGGCATTTTTTTATTGAGTTGAAAGATATCAATGAATCTTTTTTAATCTTGTCATTAAAATTTTCATTGTATTCAATATAAGATTTCGATTCATTAAAAGGTTTTAGCATGTTGCTATCAAAATATTTAAAATCGGGTATTTTATTCAAATCACCAAATAAAAACCTAATAAGAGCTGGATCAGGTGTGCCAGTCATTAGGATTGTCTTAGTACCATTATTTATCCAAGATCTTATCTTTAAAATAACTTTTAACGAAGGACACATAGCTTCTAGATGAATAAATTCATGGAGTTCATCAATTATTAAATCATTATTTAACATCAAGAAAAATTCTGATTGCTGTCTCATTTCATAACAAATACTAAGAAGTCTATCAAAAGTTAAAATATTTATATCAGAATGTAACTCTTTATCTTTATTAAATTTATTTTCATTAATCGATTTTTGCACTTTTCCATTAAAAAATAGTTCGACTGACACGCTGTTTATATTTTCTAAAAGAATTTCCAATGCTTTTTTTATAGTATTCTCTGAACCTTTAATTTGAGCTTGTTTAGGTAAAGCAACAAAAAGATTTCTATTTCTTTCATTAGAATTCAACATGAAAACAGCAAGTGCAATAAGAGTTTTTCCACTTGCTGGGTTTAATCCAAATAAACTAGTTTTATATTTCATAGCTTGCTTAATAAGCTCGAATTGATTCAATGTCCTTATATCAGAAGGATTTATGTTTTTGAAATTGAATCTTTTAGAGTTATTTCTATTGGTTAAAAATATATTAGAAGAAGATTTTAAATAATTTGATAAACTATCTCTATCTAAAGTATTAACAAATCGATATGATTCTTGTAGAATTTTAAGACAGAATATTTTTAAGCTTTCTGTATTTTCTGAATCATCAACTTTTATATGATATTCAGGGAAAAATGGGCTAGAATGTAATTCTTCTCTTTCAAAAATATCTAGATATTTTTGCATAAAATCTTGAGATTTAACTAAAATCAGAATTGCTTTATGGTATTCCTCTAACTTTATTTCAAAATCATTTTCATCTTTAGATAACTCATTAAATATTTTTTCGTAATTATCAAATAATATTATTTTGTTAGATTTATCCGTATGCGGTGGAAGTAACCAAGCTAGTGCATATTTAGCGGTATCATAAATGAGTCTATCATCAATTTTAATATATTTTGTGAAGAAAGCATATGAAATTTCATGATGATGAGGTTTTATGTCTTTTCTTTGTTTCTTTTTACTTTTTCTGAATTCTTTCATATTGACTGAATTATTATGTTCTTTTTTGATTTTTTCTTGAAAATAATCGGTTGATTTTCCTACAGACTGATAAACAGAAGCTAATATTAATGAATAAATAATTTTATTCTTGATAAGTGAATCTTGAATATTCAAACTTTCAACAATATCAATACATCCTTTTAATATTCCAATTGTATGATATTCTAGTGAAATTGAATTAAATTTTGCAAATAAAGTTTTCATTTATAATAATATCCAGTATAATATTGAAGATCAGAAAATTTCATTGAAACACTTCTATGATCAAAATATGCAGAAGCGGGTGGAGATGTGTCACAAAGATTTAATATTGCAATTCCTCCTTCAGCCCATCTTGCAATTCTTGGTCCATTCTTAAAACGATTAATTTGTGATTCTGTTAAATTCTTTATATAAATATTAAAATTGTATTTAAGAATAAATCCAGTTGAAATTGTAACATGAGGAATATAAGATGCCTCTATCCAGTGTTTGTTCTTTCCAATTGAATTATCAAAACATGACCATTTAGAACTATTTAATTTTGTAAAATCAAGTGTTTTTTTATTGATAGATTTTTTTATTTCTTTAATTAGAGCAATATTCAAAGGGAAAAATGGAATGTCAGTAATTTTATCTGGTGCTTTATTTTTATTATAACAATCAATAAATTTTTCTATTTTATTATTTATTTTATCAATTAAATTTATTCCTTTAGAGGAACATTTTTTAGGAATTTTAATGTAATCTTTTTCAGTTAATGAAATACTATTCAGAAAACTCATGTCTTTATTTTTTATTTTTTTATTAATAATTTCATAATATTCTAAATATTCTTTTTTAAATGCATTAAATACTTCTGGAAATGAATTTTTTCCAGTGACTAAAAATAGTTCATTCTTTAAAAATTTAATAATTTCAGAAAATTGATGATCTAAAAAGTTATCAAGAGATAAATTTTCAACTTCAGTAATGTCTTTTTTATTATAGATGGCATCTTTTCTTTCTGTAATTGATTGAATATTTTTTGACGTCATTTTTTTATCAAATAAAAAAATAGAAAGCTGATTTTCCATTATATCATTTCTATCTTGATCTTTAATTTGATTTATAGGAGCAACTTCGCCTAATAGATAAGAAATAAGTCCTTCAATAGCATTAAGCTTAAATAGTTTTATATGCTTTTCTGGTGATGTTTTTTCGTTTGTATAAAAAATTTCAAAGCTGTTAATTCTACTATTATTCTTTTTCTTTGGTGGAGGAATAAATATTCCTCCACTTCTTACTTCAATTAAAGCGAACATCACTTATCCTTAATTTTTTGATAAAATTTAACAAATTTAAATTCATTTTTTTTCAAAAGGGTCATGAATTCATTCATTGGAAGTTCAATAGTGCTATGTATTTCATCATTTACAAATAGTTTTACTTTAAAAGATTCAGTTTTAGCAGTAATAAACGCTCCTGTTTTGAATCCTTCAATTCTTATAATTTTAGAAAGAGTTGAATAAATAAGCGATGACATTTGTTCGTCATTTAGTAGTATACCTCTTACTCTATAAGGAGATAATGCTGAAGAAAGTTGATACATATTTATTGAACATTCTTCTGAGGTATTCATTTTTTTAAATGTAGATTTTAATTGTTTTAGAAAAATATCTTCATCCTTTTCTAAAACAATTTTTGTTTGATTAGCTCCTTGTTCTATAAGTTGAAGCTTTTGAATGTCAATAAAAGCATTAAACGATTGAGTTCTCTGGTGAGCGTTTTCGATTGAAAACATACTAGGGTCGCTTTTTTCATCGAAGGATTCTTTGAATTTCGAACTACCTCCTTGATCAAAAAATATATATTCGTATTGTCCATTTACTTTATTGAATAAGGAATCTGGAAGAATGGAAGTAGCGTCAAGCACACATAGAGGACTTGAGCGTTTTAATTGATTATTTGCATTCATAATACCGCGCACTAAACCAATTTCAGAGGCTGCTAGTTGAATATAGTTTGTTTCAAATTCATCTAAAGTAGGTTGATTAGGCTGTAATGTTTTATACATTAATTGGCGTAGACACCTTGAAGATGTAAATTCTCTTCCAAAAGCATCTTTTTTTGCAATTAAGTGATTCTTATTTCCATTCAAAGTGATTTTTCTATCTCTATTTACTATTCCTTTGGTTTCAAGAGACCCTTCTATATCAATTCTTCTAATTATATTCATTATTTCTCCTGTATTTTAGTTACAAAATGTTTTAGTTAAAGGATTTTTTTAATCAGAATAAGACCTAATCCGTATGATTTTCTACTACCGATTCCATTCTCAAGAGCTTTGTTAAATAAAGTGAGATTATCTATTTTGAAATATCCTTTGATTTTAAAAATATTTATCAAAGTAAACTTTCTTGTTTTTAATGAACCAAGGCTATTAATGGAATGTTCTTTATCTTCAACTGGTAGAATTCCAGTCGTTTTACAAAACTTATCCATTGCTTCTATTGGAGAAAGATATTGAACAAAAGCTTCCTCTCCTTTGCTTCCTCGATTGTGGAAACTGAAGTCGCATTCAATAAATACTTCTCTTTTTGCATCGAATTTATATTGAGGAATCATAGAATAATTGGGGTTTTGAAATGCAAAGCATGGAACATAATCCGATTTTACTTGAATGTAGTAATGGGAATTAGTAATTTTTGCTGATATAAACTCATCTTTTTTGAAGTAATTTCTTGTAAGTGAGTGAATATTTTTTATATTCGTATTTTTTTTCCAAAAAGAATATATATTTGTCATGTTAAAATTCCTTTAATAAAGCCTAGCGACATAAATGCTATATATTTAAGCGCATAGATTTGTCAATTCAAGGGGCGTAGTATTTGCAAAATAATATAGCAATAGTAATTGCAGATTAATTCAAAATCAGATAAACCCATTAAGGTTCGCAAACTTTCTACAGTTCTTCTGTTAGTTTTGCGGTAGTAAGAAGGGTCCTAGTATTTATTTTTCGCCTCTTTGCAGGCGGTATTTCGTTTTTGATTTTGTTTAGTTTTTTATTTTTATAATTAATTAAAAATTTATAAAAAATGGAAATGAGTATTCTTTAAATTGTAAATAAGAAACCCAAACGTTATTGCTATATATGAAATACTCTCTATATCAGGTTCGCCTGTGCGCAGGCGGTAGAAAGTCATGGACTTGCTGGGTATAAATCCACTCCTGGGTTCGCCTGTGCGCAGGCGGTAGAAAGATCTGAGACATAAAGCTATTCAATGGGCTTTCGGTTCGCCTGTGCGCAGGCGGTAGAAAGATAAAGTTACAATCAATAAAAAAATATGCACAGGTTCGCCTGTGCGCAGGCGGTAGAAAGTAAAGAAAAATATGAAGAAAACAAATTTAAAAGGTTCGCCTGTGCGCAGGCGGTAGAAAGTTACAGTTACTTTTAAACGTTCATTATTTCTTGGTTCGCCTGTGCGCAGGCGGTAGAAAGTATTCCTTGAGAATCTTTAATAGTTCTTTTTAGGTTCGCCTGTGCGCAGGCGGTAGAAAGTTTTAATCCGTTCATTTAAAACCTCACTTAATGGTTCGCCTGTGCGCAGGCGGTAGAAAGAAATGAAATATATGTTAATATAGGAGGAACTAGGTTCGCCTGTGCGCAGGCGGTAGAAAGTAGGATTTTGTTGAAAAAGTGCATTCCAATAGGGTTCGCCTGTGCGCAGGCGGTAGAAAGTGAAGACACAGGGTTTAAATTAGCAACTGACAGGTTCGCCTGTGCGCAGGCGGTAGAAAGAATTGTCTCAATTTTTTCCTTAATATTCGCTGGGTTCGCCTGTGCGCAGGCGGTAGTAAGATTGTAGTAACAGCGTGAGTGTGCGAATAATTGGTTCGCCTGTGCGCAGGCGGTAGTAAGTGCACTTTATGCTTTTTCTATACTATGCAAATGGTTCGCCTGTGCGCAGACGGTAGTAAGATATACTGGACGGACTTTGCAATTAAAAATTAGGTTCGCCTATGCGCAGGCGGTAGTAAGTTGGTGAAAACAGTACTAAGAAATTTAAGATAGGTTCGCCTATGCGCAGGCGGTAGTAAGTTTCTTCCATTTGTTCTTTATTAATTGGTGCATATTCCGCTGAAAGCGGTGGTGAATTCCAATCGAATTCGGCACGAGTTTCCGATTGAAAGCGGCGCCCGTAGAGGCTATGATTCTGCTCAAAGATTCTATTTCATAATCGCAGTCTCCTCGTCAATTTTATGATC
>CAYSZE010000160.1:0-21405 GCA_964435255.1 uncultured Oligoflexia bacterium | reverse complement strand
ACAGGAAAATTTGTCATTGGAGGACCACAAGGTGACTGTGGCTTAACAGGTCGTAAAATTATTGTTGACACTTATGGTGGGCATGGCGCACATGGTGGCGGTGCATTTTCTGGTAAAGATCCTTCAAAGGTAGACCGTTCTGCAGCGTATATGGGGCGCTATATTGCCAAAAATATTGTCGCAGCAGGTCTTGCTGATAAGGCTTTAGTCCAAATAGCTTATGCAATTGGTGTTGCACAACCCGTAAGTGTAAATGTTAATACATTTGGTACAGAGAAAGTAGCAAGAATTAAAATAGAAGAAGCTATTCAAAAAGTATTTAACATGACTCCAGCAGGAATTGTAAAAACATTTGATTTACTTAATCCAAGTAAAAATGGATTTTCATATCATGAGACTGCTTCTTATGGTCACTTTGGAAGAAATAATTTTCCATGGGAAAGACTTGATAAAGTTAGCGACTTAAAGAATTTTATTTAATAAATACTTTATTTAATAACAAATAATTAAAACCTTTCCTTTATTTACAGTGCTCCTAAAAAAATATAATCTCTTGTATATGATTTTAGTTTTTATTAGGAGCAAGCATGTTACTCTATAAATATTTTAAAATTTCTACGCAGCTTTTAATCTCACTATTGTTACTTTCTACCCCTGTTTTTGCTGATGAAAAAGATATTTCTAAAGAATTAAACAAAAAAGAAGGCGTTGAACAAATCTCCGAGTCAACATTAGATAAACTCTGGGACAATAGAGAATCACTAGACGGTGAAAATGAAATTCATAACTTTCTGGCAAACGAAAGTGCAATTCCAAAAGATTTTAACACTGCGTGGAAAATCGCGAGACTTGTATATTATTATGGGAACTTTTGCTTTCAAGAAAAAGTATCTAAGTTAGAAAAAACAAAACTTTTTAAATATGGATATGAAGCTGGTAAGACAGCTAAAGAATTAGAACCCAAAAAAGTAGAAGGTTATTATTGGTATGCGATAAATTTAGGTTCTTATGGTCTCTCCAAAGGTATTTTTTCCGCACTAAGCAATGCTAAACCAGGCCGTGATGCTTTACTAGAAGCTGCTAAAATAGATCCCAAGTATCAATGGTGTGGTCCATTACGGATTCTTGGCAGATATTATCAGGAAGTTCCTGGTGGTCTTATATCATTTGGCGACAAAAAAATAGCTGAAGACTATTTCACTAAAGCAATCCAAAACTGCCCAGAATTTCGCTTAAATATTATGTATCTTGGTATATTGAAGAAGAAAGCTGGCGACAAAGCAAATGCATTAGATTTATTTAAAAAAGCCCAAATGTTACCTGAAGTCGATGGTAAAAATGAAGAAAAGCGATATTCTAAAGAACTTGCTGAAAATATTAAAAGTGTGCAAAATATGTGAACGATACTTAATTAAGGGTTAAGTATGAATTTTGCTTTAAAGGAGTTTATATGTCTTCAGGAAAGTTTATTATAGGAGGTATTTTTATTGCCGCAGCAGTTGTTGGCTCAATACCTTTATTTTTTCATGATTATAAAAAGATGGCGAACAGCTTAACTGGGCAAACATCGTCAACATCAACAATAAGCACGAATACTTCAAAAGTTTCTAGTATTTCTGATATTCTTGGGAAATATAACGGTGTTACTTTAAAGCGATCTGACTTAACGACTCAAGAATTACAAAGTTTATTTGAAGCAGAAAGCCAATCATATAAAGCAATTGAAAATATCTTAGCCAAAAGATATTTTGATAAAATGATTAAAGAATATATGAAGACAAAAGGTCTATCAAATACAAACGCTGCAGAACAAATGTTCATTCAAGAGAAATCAAATGTTTCAAATGAACAAGTTAAACAATTTATTAAAGAAAACGCTGAAAATCCACAACTAAAAGGTAAAACTCCAGAACAACAAGAAGCACTTGTAAAACCTTATTTACAAAATCAGGCTGCTGGTAATTACTTTAGAGGTCTTATTTCTCAAGCAATTACTAAAGGAGAAATAGAAGTCACAGGCGCAACGAAACCCGCAACACCAAAAGTTAATGTAGACATAAATAGCGCTCCTGCAAAAGGTCCAGAAAACGCTCCTATAACTATTGTAGAGTTTGCTGATTTTCAATGCCCTTTCTGTGCATCTGCTCAACCTGTTGTTGATGAAATTCTAAAACAATATAAAGATAAAGTACGTTTTGTCTTTAAAAATTATCCTTTAGTGCAAATTCATCCTGAAGCAATACCAGCAGCAATTGCAGCAGAATGCGCAAATAAACAAGGTAAATACTGGCAAATGCATGATGCTTTATTTGAAAATCACAAAAAACTTAATGAAGAAACTTATATGTCTTTGGCACAAAAAATTGGTTTAAAAATTGACGACTTTAATAACTGTCGTAAAGACCAAGCAATGCATGACAAGATTAATGCTGACATTGAATATGGACAAAGTTTAGGTATTAATGCAACCCCTGCGTTTTATATTAACGGAGTTCAGTTAATGGGTGCCTTACCAAAATCAGAATTTGAAAAGGTAATTAACAACGAGTTGTCCAATAAGAACTAATATAATATTTGCTGAAATTATCTATTTAGAGTAAAAAAGCTACAGGCTAATCCTGTAGCTTTTTTAGGAGATAATTTTATGTATGAAAAATTAACTGAACTAGAAACTAATGAAAAAAAAGCAACACTAAAAATAAATCGGCCAATACAATTAAATGCATTAAATAAACAAGTAATAAAAGAGCTATATGAACATTGCTTATTTTTAAAAGATAATAAAGAAATAAAAGTTTTAACCATCTGCGGAGCAGGAGATAAAGCTTTTGTTGCTGGCGCTGATATCAAAGAAATGCAAGAATTTAATTCTGCTGAACAAGCTACAGATTTTTCAAAATATGCTGCAAGTGTTTTTACAATGTTAGAAAATTTACCGCAAATAACAATTGCACAAGTGCAAGGATTCGCTTTAGGTGGTGGCTTAGAACTTGCTCTCGCTTGTGACTTTATCATTGCCTCTGAAAAAGCTAAATTTGGAATGCCAGAAGTAACATTAGGATTAATCCCTGGCTTTTCAGGAACACAGCGCTTGGCAAGGCGCATAGGAATGGCTAAAGCAATTGAATGGATTTCTACAGCTGATAAATACACAGCAAGTCAAGCATTTTCAGCAGGTCTTGTTAATCATGTCGTCAAACATGAAGAGCTTTTGCCTTTTATGAATGAAATTTCAAATAAAATATTAAAAAATGCTCCTACAGCTTTAAAAGTAGCTAAAAGAGTTGTGCAGTATGGTATGCTAAATAGCTTTAATGATGGATGTCTTTTAGAATCTACAGAATTTGGTTTACTTTTTAATAGTTCTGAAGCAAAAGAAGGTCTAGCTGCTTTTGTTGAAAAAAGAGCACCCAATTTTTAAAGCTGAAAGTATAACAATGGAAGATGCGCCTAACTCTAATGATTTAGCAAAAATAGTTAAAGTTACATTATTGAATAAGTCTGGCGAAATTTTTGATGAATTTAATATGCGAGCAGGTGCTAATTTATGGGTTTTTCTTCGCAAAAGAGGATTGCCAATAGGTTCTGCTTGTTCTGGTGTTGGCGTCTGCGGAGCGTGTAATGTAAAAATTATTCGCGCTTCTCCTCAAGCTATTTCAAGTCAAAATAATTTTGAAAAAGAAACACTAGAAAAAAACAAAAAACCTCAGCAAGAACGTCTTGCTTGTTTAAGTAGAATCTTCCATGATATAACTATTCAAGCTGAATATTGGTAATTTTTATAACATATTCAGGATTTGCATATGAAAGTTCATATTTTATTATTGCCGCTTAGTTCATTATTTATATTGTCTTCTTGCCATGAAAAAGAAAACAAAAACAAATACACTTGCTCAAATTTATATGAACAATTTGATCCAAATACGAATAAAATTTCAAATGGCTGCGAGAATGACGTTAATGAAAAACTAGGTTCTAATTCAACAGTCTTAGTAATTACTAAAAAGAATTCAGAAATTAAAGACTCATTATGTACAGGTGTTGCTATCGCAAGCCATACAGTCTTAACTGCTGCCCATTGTGTCTACAATGGCAATGATATTATTATAAAAGAATCAGAATCTAGCAAAATTAGCCTTTCAGGGAAAGCGATAGTCAATAAATTATATATGACTAACCCCGATCCAAAAACACAAAATTCAAATAGTACATATGTTCCTTTTGGCGATATCGCTGTTGTTAAAACTTCTCTGCCTTTAAACATAATTAATATTGTCCCTGCAAAAATCACAACCAAATTTTATAATGAAGATAAACTTTTCACCATTGGGTTTGGACAACTAAAAGATAAAGATAATAGCAGTGCAAGTATAAAACGTTGGACTGTTACCAAAGCTCATGTACCAGAAAAATTAATTACTTTAAATGCTTTACAGTCAGCTCACTTTAACCATTCAAAGAATGATAATCAAGTTAATCGTAAAGTTGTAACAAATGTCTCTGATACCTTTATTATTTTAAAACGTATGTTAGGCCAAACCTGCGGCGGGGACTCAGGTGGACCTCATTTTAGAAATATAAATGGCATTTCTGCTGTGGTTGGTATTACCCAAGGGATGTTTTCAACCGTCATTGGAGCTCAAACCATCTATTCAAATGATGACTGCACAGCAAATGACTCCATCGCGACTTATATTTATCCTTACCTCAATTGGATTGAAAACAATTTAAGTAAATCTGAAAAGCTTTCAGTTATTAACTGATAAAATGCACATATAATAAATACATCCTATTTAAAAATCTTTTTATAATACAATAAGTCAAAATTTTATACTTAATTGTTTTTAATTTAATTAATTTCATTTATATTTTAATAACATTTTCTTTTAGGAATTATAAATATGAAAAAATTACATCCCATTTTACTTTCTTTAAAATTTGTTATAGTTACTTTATTGTTAAGTCAATCTAAAGAAGTAAGTTCATTGACTATTTACACTGACTACCATCAATATCCATGGGTATATAGTGATAATGAAGGACAACCTATAAAAGGAATTTCTTTAGAATTAATAGAATTAATTTTAAAAGACTCTAACATTAAATATTCTATTGAAACTTTACCTTGGCCGAGGGCTCTACATTTAGCATCTAATACTACAGACACCTGTATTTTTCCAACAGCGAGAACTGAAAGTAGAGAAAATATTTTTCATTGGATAGCTCATGTTGGTTATAATTCTTTAGCATTTTTTGCTAGTGAAAATAGTCAAATAACTTTAAAAACTTTGGATGACGCTAAAAAGTATGAAATAGGAATAAATATCAGTTCCATTATTTATGAAACATTAAAAAAGGAAAATTTCATGAATATAAAAGGTATTAGTGATAACAACAGAATGATTCAAATGTTAACAAACAATAGATTAGACTTAATAGCCCTAAACAAATTCGAAGCCCTATACACAGCAAAAAGATTAAATAAAACAATAATTGAAAAATTAGAATTTGGAAAGTCAAAATTATACTTAGCATGTAACAAAAAAACTAATCCAGATTATATTAAAATATTAAACAATAATTTTGAACAGTTACTATTATCTGATAAGATAAAAAAAGTATATACTAAATATAAAATTACTCAATAATTAAATGACACTTTTGTCTTTAAACATTTTATAGATACAGCAACAAATATTTATAATTTTTCTTGTTTGACAAATATTATTATAAAAATACTATGTCTTAATATAGAGGAAGAGTTTTAATAACCTTAAAGAAAAGATTAAAGCTATGAAAAAAGTTTTTGTGATTGCCGCCTTTAGCCTTATTAGTTTATATTCGTATGCAGAAAATTATAGTAGAGAAATAAATTCAAATGAATTTTATAAATTTATGAATAACCCTACGAAACCCTTAGATGATACGATTATTCAAAATTTTTATCTAAATTCATTGCATTTTATTAAAAATCAAAATTACAAATATACTAATATTTTTTGCCAAGAAAAAGGCTTATGTTTTATTACATCAAAAAGTAACAAAGGTGACATTACTGCTTCATATTCAATTGAAGGATTTAGTCTTCTTAATAGTGACATTTCTTTTATAAGAGTCACTAACACAAATCTTGAGAATATTGAAGTAAGGTATTATATTTTAAATTAATTATACACTTTGAAGTTCTTTTTCACCATGAACAAGCTCTTCAGACAAAACTTGACTGTAAAATAAAACACAAATAATCCAAGTGAGATCTGCTAATAACAAATGAACCATTTGCATCCAGACAGGTGCCAATAAAGCAATATTAACAAATCCAGATATTATTTGCACAATAAAAATAACAGTTAAAATAAAAAGTAACTTTTTATGAACCGCAGATGAGTTTTTATTAGTTAAATACCATGCAGTAAAAACTGTAAATATTGTTATAACAACGGCAAGAATGGGATGAATAACCCTTAAAGATTTTAAAAAATGTGAAGCTTGATAGAAATCTGAAACAAGTCCCTCACCGACATAATTTGGTTTAAATAATGTATCTCCTAAAGCAGTGATGGCACCAGTCATTCCAATAATAAACATTCCTAGAATAATAAGACTTGCTGGCACCAACCTTTTATCAGCTAACCTAATTTTCCCAATATTTATTAATTCTGAAGACCAAGCAGCAGTTAAAGCTATTGAAGCAATTAATATAAAAGTTGCGACTAAGTGTAAAGACATGACAACTGTTCTAAGAATTGATGAGTTATATGCTACAAGCTTAAATATAACCAAGCCAGCTCCGAGCAAAGCTTCAAAAACAACAAAACTAAATGCGACAATAGCAGCTTTACGAACAGGATCTCCAGCCTTTGTTATTCTAACAGCCCAAATTAACAAAACAACAGAACCTATACCCAATATTGCACTTGAAATTCTATGTGAATATTCAATAACAGTATGAAAAGTTGAAAAATTAGGAACTATTTCTCCATTGCATAGTGGCCAATGTTCACCACACCCCGCCCCTGAGCCCGACGCTCTTACATAAGCACCACCAAGGACAGCATATAAATTATAAAATAAAAAAAACCACGCATATCGTGAAAAATAGATATTTTTTTGCATTTTAGAGCCCAAATAAGAAGAAAAAAACAATTGGTATGATATTTAAGATAAATCTAAAAAGCAATCAATAAAAAATGAGTAAATATTTTAACTGGTTTTTAACAGATCATCTATCATTCCATCCACATCTCCTTGATCCAATTTTTTGTTTCGTGGATCAGGAAGTGATGAAATTAGTTTTAAAAAATTTCTATATATTTCATCTTCCTCTGATGAAAATTGTTTTCTCCGTAGATCTCTATGAAGTAAAGAGTGTAAAATTTCGCCGCCTTTGCGCACAGCGTACAAAGGATTGGGATATAAAGCTTCATGTTTAGTTAGATACTCAATATTAAATGCACAATTCATCCAATTTGATATTTCAACAATTGCATTTCTATACTGATTTTCTGGCTCAAACTGAGCAGCACTCATAATACTATTTATTAAATTAGAAATAGTAGCAAAAGATTTTTCATCTGGCAAAGGATTAACTTTTTCAGGTTCATATTTTCCTAGCATAGCTAATATCAATCGAATTCTATGTTTCGATTCGCTATAGATGTCTTTTACTGAATCTTTTGATAGTTGATTATCAGAATTCAAAAATATTCTCCTTAAGCTTGGAAAATATAATATTTGTTAACTTAACTAACAACAGCTAAAGTTATATCTTCTTTGACATGCCTCGGAGGATCCAAACAAGATAATTTTCCTAGTAATTTTGCACCTTCTTCTACTATTAATTTATAAGAAGCAATTTCTCCTTGAACCCGTGCTGATGGAGTTAATCGTAACAATTCAGCTGCATGTAATGAGCCTTCAAAGACCCCACTCACTTCAACAACCACACCTTGAATTTCTCCTTTTATAAGCGCTGACTCTTCAATTATAAGTACATCTTCTGAAATAATAGTGCCTTCAATATGCCCCGCTAGTCTAGCTTCACCTTTTAGTATGACTTTTCCTTGAAAAAATGTTTGGCTTCCCAATAAAGAAAATGGCACGCCTTTATATTTTTTGGAAACATTTTCAATACTTTGAGTTGATGACATAACTTTAGCTTCCTTTACTTTAGAAAACACCTTAGACACTCCTAAAATTTAAAAACAAAGCTTTTGAAACAAGAAAATAGCTCGTATTATAAAGGTATATAATTAAAACCTGAGATGTGAGATACTAATTTGTAGTAGGACAAGGACATGACTAAAGAAGCATTTATTGCCGCAAACAGAATTATTAGTACACTACCAATAGCACAAATTATTCCCTTAGAAAGAAAAGTAAGTATTACTAAAAATAATTTTTTATTAAATCGTAAAAAATCTTGCTATTGTGAAGATGACAGCGAAGAAATTATTAAAATCCCAAATATCTATCCCATATATTCCCCAGAAGGACTCTCAAGTCATGGCTTCTATTCTTCTGTTCCTTTAGTTTATATATCATGGCTTATTCCTTCAAACCTTTTGCCAATTATTGAAGTCATAGAAACACCTATTCAATTTACTAGTATGATTTTTAATAAAAAAGAAAAAACTGAAATAGATAAACACATAAGCTTGTTTGGTGAAAGCTTTATTATAAGTTCAAAAAAAATATTATTTCCTTTAAATATTGAATACTTATATAAAATAAGAAAATTAGTTCTCAACAAAATAATAGAAATATCCAAGAAAAATGCTATAATTCGTCTTTCGATTTTCGAAGATTTGCCGAAAATTTTATTGCATGACAATTCTTCAAAAATAAATGAGGAAAGTATGATAATGCATGCTTATCAAAAAGTGGGTTCCTATCACACAAAAAGATGTATGCCTTTATATTTCAATAGAAGTCTTGTTACGTATAACTTACACAGTTGGGTACTAACAAAAAAAGAATTAAATTCTTAGATGGGAATAGATGAAAAAAAATAAAAACGTGCTACAATTTTCAATAAGAATTAATTTAAGGAATTTCTAATGAAATTTGTATTAAAAAAATATTTAAACTTATTTTTCCTAACTGTATTCATAATAAATATAACTATAAATTACTCAAATAAAGCTTATTCACAAAACAAGAATGTAACTATATTATATTCACAAAATGGAAAAAAAATTAAAAAAAGTTCTAAATCTAAAGGAAAAAAATTAACAAAAAGTAAGTCTAAAAAAAGAAGATATAGAGAAGAAAACTTTGCTCGAACTGATGCAAAAACATTATACGTAACAGCCCAACCAGTTTTGTTTTCTGCATATAATGGTTCATCAATAATTAATCCCTCGCGTTTTAGTCAAACTCCTGTAAAAGTTAAAGCTTTTACTGATCCACGTGAGTCCCTTAACAATAATAGCGTTGCTTTTAATACACCTTTTGGGCAAATTGATTGGCCAGAAGTTGCGGGAAAAATGTTTTCTAAAAACGGCAAAACTTATTCATACTTTAAAGGCTATAAGTTAGAACTAACTATTGATCCTCAATTACAAGATGCAGCGGAAAAATATTTAACACAAACCAGAATTCTAACAGGTTCTACCGCTATCGTAGATCCTAAAACTGGAAAAATTCTTGCTTTATCTCAAAATGGCGGAAATAGAAACGCAATTATTTCTGTTTCCTCACGAGCACCTGCTGCGAGTTTGATGAAAATAGTCACTGCTTCAGCAGCTATAGAAAAGAGAAATCTGAATCCTTATGATGAAATTGCTTTCAGAGGAGGCTGTGGTAATTTACGGAATGGCAATTGGCTTGCAGATCCTGCGCGTGACACACAACATTTAACGTTTGCTAAAGCATTTGGTTCGAGCTGTAATACAGCTTTTGCCAGACTAGCATTATATGATGTAGGTCTTTCCTCTTTAAAATATTACGCAGAACGTTTTATGTTCAATAAACCTATTCCTAGTGATGTAAAATTACAAACAAGTATGTTTTTATTACCTGACCCTGATACCGCAACACCACAAGAAGTGGCTGAAGCTGGTGCAGGATTTGGTGCAACAAAACTAAATCCCGTACATGCTGCTCTTTTATCTGCTGCAATTAACAATAAAGGTGTTATGATGGCTCCTTATCTGGTTGAAGCTGCCTTTAATACTGAAGGGAAAGAAATATATAGAGCGAAACCTTTACAAATTGGCAAAATTGTTTCACCACAAACAGCTTTAAAAGTTGAAACCCTTATGTTAGCTACAATAGCTACGGGCACAAGTAGACGCACATTTCATAAAGCAGGCACACGTGCTGATGCTGATGAAATTGGAGGTAAAACAGGTACTCTTCTTGATCCTGAAAATAGAGATGTTTTATATACTTTGTTTAGTGGGATTGCGCCTTTGAACAGCCCTAATAGTATAGCAATTGGAACTGTTATAGCTAGCCCACAAAACTGGGTTATTCGAGCAAGCTCTGTTGCGCAAACAACTCTGGCTGATTATCTGCGTTTTGAAAGAAATGATGGCCGAGTGGCTAGTAGAAACAATTAATTTAAACATCCTTTAATTTTCTCTTTTAATAAAAGATTTACCTTTTTTTAAAAGAATTTTTAGACAGAATAACAATGACATCTAATTCATTTATAGACTTTGTGTTTTCACAGTTTCAAGCTACTCATTGGCAAAATGGTATTTCAATATATCGTTCTGGTGGTATTTACAATTTTCAAGCTTTTGGCGAATTACTCAGTTGTAGAGTAAAGGCTGGTATTGGCGAAAATTATGAAGTCAGAATGAAAATTCATGCGCAAGGAAGATATGTGCAATGGATGGAATGTACATGCCAAGCAAATAGAAGAAGAGCTGAAAAATGCCAGCACATCGCAGCTTTTTGCATTTATTTAGATCAGGAAAAACAAATTTTATTACAAAAACTTAATTTTGGTACTGGCGACTCTGACTCTCACTTAAATTCAATTCAACAAAAACCTTCTCCACAACAAAAAACTGAAAATAAAAAAACAATATTTAATACCGATGAAAAATGGGAAATTATAAATGATGCAAAACAAATTCTAGAAAGTAATAATCTTGATAATATTTTTGCATCTAATGTAACAGAGCTTGTTTCAATTGATTTAGATAAAGAAGAGCCTTGGTTAAATGCTATTGTCCAAATTGATAATTCTAAAAAAATCAATTATCGTTTTGGTATTGATGATACATGTAAACTTCTTTTCAATGATAAATATATTGAAAAAGCGACCCCACAAGTAAAAAAATTAATTAGTCATAGCATTAAAGCCAAACGATATTTTAACGTCAAAGAAGATGGCGAAACTGGTTTTTCAATTGAAAAATTTATTGCTCTTGTTAAAGAAGATAAAATAATTAAAAAAATATCTGTTGCAGAATTAAATCATATTTTTACTGGAAAAATAGGAATATTTATAAAAAAAACAGGATATATTCCTTTTGCTGATAAAATGAATAACACTCAAATTTCTAGATGGATGGAATATCCAAAAATTGGTTTGGTAACTGGCGATACGGCCGCTAGTTTAATTGAAAGCGATTTTGCAAGACTAAAAGAAACAGCAGATGTAGTTCTTAATAATAGTTTATCTAAAATTAAAGTTTATAAAAAAATATCTATTCCTGAATTTACTTTATCGAAGTCACTAGATGGTTCTATACTTGTTGATGCGAAATTCAGTTCAAATTTAGAAAATGAAAAAAACAAAACTGATCATTCTGGATCTTTAATTCAAATAATTAAAGCTAGAGCTGAAGGAAAACAGTATTTAGAAACAGAAAAAGGTTTTGTGAAAATAGATTCCGATTTTGATTGGTTAAAGAATAAAATTCAAGAAGACGGACAAATTAAGCTTTCGACTTTGGAATTTGTTCGTTTTCATGAGCAGCTTGGATCTGAAAGCAAAGTTAAAGGCAAAGCTGCATTAATTGATAAAATTAGAACTGGCCTTATATCTAGAGAAAAATTGTTACTTCCTTCTTTAAAAGAAACTAATCTAAAACTAAGACCGTACCAAGAAGAAGGTCTAAAATGGTTATGGTGGTTATATAATAATCAATTAGGTGGGCTTTTAGCTGACGAAATGGGTCTAGGCAAAACCCATCAAGCAATGGGACTCATTTCAAGCATTACAAGAAATGAACAAAACTCTATTGCACTTATTGTATGCCCAACAAGCGTAATCGATCATTGGCTTGATAAAATGTCTAAATATATTCCTAATGTAGTTAGCATTTGTTTTCATGGCCCTTCTAGAAAAAATCACTTATTAAAAATTGAAAAAGCAAGAAATCAACATTTTGCATTTGTAACAAGCTATGGCATTTTGTTACGAGATATTCAACTTCTTACTCAATTTAAATGGAATCTTGTTATTCTCGACGAAGCGCATTTAGTAAAAAATCAGAGCACTAGAACTTACAAAGCGGCATGCAAAATAAATAGCAATATGCGTCTATGTCTTACTGGTACGCCACTAGAAAATGACTTAATGGAACTTAAAAACTTATTTGATTACATTGCTCCTAATTACTTAGGAACGGACAGTGATTTTAAGAAAAAATATATGAATATAGAAGAAAATAAGGAGCCTATTTCAGATATTGAATTACATAGACTTATTCACCCCTTCAAAATGCGGCGTAATAAGATGGATGTTTTAACCGATCTTCCAGAAAAAGTTGAAGATATTCGTTATTGCCATCTCAACCCAGCACAAAAACGTCTTTATAATGAAGCGTTAACTCTAAAAGGCAAAAAAATTATTGATGAACTGCAAAATGATAAAAACCCCATACCTTATATTCATATATTCAGTCTCATTAGTTTATTAAAACAAATATGTAATGATCCCAGTATTATTGATCCACAATATGCAAATGTTGGTAGCGGAAAAATACAAGTTTTTGATGAACTTATTGGCGAAGCTTTAGAAAGTAACCAAAAAGTTGTTGTATTTTCTCAATATGCAAAAATGGTTCATAAATTATCAGAACGTTTGTCAAACCAAAGAATCAAACATGTTACTTTAACTGGGCAATCTATTAATAGAGGAAATATAGTTAAAGAGTTTCAAGAAAATGATGAAGTAAAAGTCTTTATTGGATCACTGCTAGCTGGCGGAACGGGAATAGACCTCACTTCTGCAAGTGTTGTTATTCATTTTGATCGTTGGTGGAATGCAGCTAAAGAAAATCAGGCTACTGATAGAATTCATAGAATAGGCCAAATACGAAATGTGCAAGTTTATAAACTTGTTACAAAAGGGACTTTAGAAGAAAGAATAGACGAAATTATAAGTCGCAAAAAACTTATATTTGAAAGATTTATTGAACAAGATGAAGAAGTGTTTAAGAATCTATCACGCGAGGATCTTTTACAGTTACTTAAAGCGCCTGTAGACAACACAGAAATAGATATTCAAGATGAAGATAGTTTTGAAGTTTATAATATATAACTTTTTTTAAAGACAATTTTCATAGACATATTTATTTAGTTTATCTTGTAATTCTAAAAATTTTTCTTTTTCCATTGAGTTAGTTAACAAAACATAAGATATATTTTTATCTGGTATAATATAAAAAAAACTATTAAACCCAAATGTACCGCCTGAATGAAAAATTTCATACCCTTCATTTTCATGTAATTTATTATAATAAAAGCCTAAAGAATATTTAGCATTTTGATTCATACCACTAGAATAGTTCATCGGAATATCTACTAAATAACTTTTATAAACATCGTAAGTACTTTTCTTTAGAAATAATCCACTATTTTTATTAAAAAAAGCATTAATAAATAGTCTAATATCATGCGCTGTTGAAATTATGGAACCAGAAGCCCAAGCGAGAGATAAGGAAAATTTTCCTGAATCAACTGCTTGCCAAAGTGGTAAAGAATAATCATATCCTTCAGCTAAAAATTCCATTTTCGCTGCTGGAATTTCGTTACTTACTAAATGTTCTATAAAATAGGTATTTTTTAAATTTAATGGAATGAATATTTCATCTCGCATTAATTCAGTTAAATTTTTATTCGTCACTTTTTCCAGAATTATTCCTAAAAGCAAGTAATTAGAATTAGAATAATACCAAGTTTGCCCATAATTGAGTATTAACTCTTCTCTGGAAACTGTTTTTAAAATTTCATGTTTATCATGCAACTGATATGGATTTAATAAAAATGAATTTAAAAATATGCTATGACTTTTAGTTATTTGTCCAAAGTAACTAGGTATACCGCTTGTCATGGTCAATAATTCAGCAATAGTTACATTGTGCCATTCCTGCGGTAAATCATCTAAATAATCACTAATTTTTCCAGCCAAATTAATTTTTTCTTTTTCTATAAACTTTAAAGTTAAAGCAGATACAAATATTTTAGAAATACTGCCTATTTGATATATTGTATTTGAATTAGGTAATTTTATGTCACTTTTTTTCACACTACCTAAAAAGAATTCATTTTCTAAATTTCCGCTACTTTTATTACAAATCAATGACAACGAGACTGAAGAATTTGTTTTTTCATTTTCTAATATATTATTTATAATAGAGGATACATTATTATTCTCTACTTTTATATTTTTATGCACACAAGAATTTACAAATAAAAGTATAAATATAAAAATTACAAAATATTTTTTCATGTTAGTTATCCCAATAATTTTTTGTTTCTATTTCTAAATAAACAAAAAATTTGTATAACAAAAAATAACATGCTTCAATAATTTATTAAAACCTAATAAATTATTTTAATTTAAGTCAATACATTTTTTTTAGCGCAATTATTCTTTATATTATTTAGAAATTTGCCATGATTTTGGGAAATTTTTAAGCATAAATTTATTTTCTATTATTTTTTTTATTATTCTTTTATTTCTATCTGTAATATTGCAAAAAGAAAAACCCACTAAATACTCATTATTTTGGTCTTTATGTTTTACTTGCCCTTCAATAGGATCAAGCAACAAATTAAACTCTTTTAATAGTCGCTCTTCTTCTAATATTAAAATATATTTTTCTCCCAGCTTAAAATCGAATTCGCGTGAAATGCTTATTAATGCGCCAGAAGTAGATATATTTTTAAACCGGTTATTTGGAGCAACAAGGGTACCATTTTTGTATAGAGAAACAATAAAATCGATATCGTGCCTAACTGTTTTTCTTTTTTCACTTGATTTATCAATTTTTTTTGCTTCCATTTCAAGAATTCCCTTATTTCAAAACCTAAAAAATAATTCTTCAGTGTAACTACTTTGCCTTCTAATATTTCTAGCAGACTGCACAAAACTTACAAAACTACTTTTTGTCGAAGGAAATATAGCAATACAAGGATGAATAGAAGATTCAGAGATAAACCATAAAAATTCGTCCGTTATTTTTCTTTGAAAATCACTAACAGACATTTCTACTATATTCCTTGTGACAGATGAAATACTTACTTGAGATGAAAGCCATTTGAAAAATAATTTAATATATTCAATGAACATATTAATATCGAATAAAAATAATATTGACTGGGCTCTTATTTCATGAATATGTGGAAAAATAAAACCTAAATACACTTGCATGAATTCTTCAATTGTTCTGACATGCATAAGTTCTTTAGTTGGTAAGTATTTCGCAACATCAATTTTTGTTGAATTAAATATACTAAAATGCTTACCTATGAGCAACCAACGTGCTATAGGAAAATTTTCAACCCCACCCAAAGGAATTTGCATTAGTAATGATTCTTTTTCAAAAACAGAAAAGTAACCATTTATAATACTTTCTGATATTTCTTTTTCAAAAAAAATAGGACTTGAATGAATAGCAAGTCCTATTCCTGAGTCTGGTACTTTACTAGAAAAAGAACCGATACCTAAAAAAGAATCAGGTAAAAAACCGCTAGCAGTTCTATTTAAAAGAAATTTATGACAAGCTTCTTTATTTTCTAGTAAATATATTTCTCTCATGCAAGTATAATCCTAAATAAATACCTGTTTATTTAAGTTTTCGTACATCCTTTGCCACAGCATCTAAAATACCATTTACAAATGCAGCAGAGTTTGCAGCCCCATATTCTTGTGCTATTGCTGCCGCTTCAGCAATGATAACACCTACGTCAGTATTTTTTCGTTCCATAAGCTCGAGTATGGCAACACGCAAAACCGCAAGATCAACTTTAGCAATTCTAGAGATTTTCCAGTTCTTCGCAAACGCTTCTATTAATTCATCAATTTTTTTACTATTTTCAAACAGTAGTGTTAAAAGACTACGGAGAAAATCTTTTTGCCCTTCAGGAACTTCTGACTGTCGCATAAATTGCTCTAAAACCTGATATTGCATTACAAATTGCTGATTAATATCCTGCTGATAAACAAACTGTACAGCAAACCTTCTAATTTGTTTAAAGTCAGCAGGTTTTAAACCTTTCTCATTCACGCTCATAAAAACGAATTTCCTACTAAAGAATATTTTAACACAACCATGTCTAAAACAGCATCGGCTACTTCAGCGCCTTTATTTCCTAATTTACCACCAGCTCTATCAAAAGCTTGTTCCATGGTGTCGCAAGTTAATATACCAAAAGCAACAGGCACAGAATGGGAAAGCTGAACATTCATGAGGCCAGCTGAAGTCGATGAACAAACATAATTATAATGGTCAGTAGCACCTTTTATGACAGCCCCTAAAGCTATCACACCATGAACCTTTTTTTGATCAATTAATAATTGTGCTGCAAGGGGAGTTTCAAAGCTTCCTGGAACTTCAATTTCAATAATATTTTCAGCTTTGACACCCCTTCTAATCAATAAACTTTTTGCTCCTGAAGCTAATTTTGAAGTAATTATTTCATTAAAGCGAGCAACAACGATTCCTATTTTTACCTCTGATGGCTTCATTCACTACTCTCCCAAAAAAAGATCACATAAATCCTCAAAAGGTTTAGCACAATGAAAACCATTAACAAAGTAAAGATTAATGTCCTAGAAGCATTCTCCCCACTATCATTCTTTGAATTTGTGATGTTCCTTCATAGATTTGAAAAATTTTTGCATCACGCATTAACATTTCAACAGGATATTCCTTATTATATCCGTATCCACCAAACACTTGTACAGCATCTGTTGTGATTTTCATGCAGGCATCGGCAGCAAACATTTTAGCTATGGAAGCAAAATAGGTGTTTTTTCTCCCTTCATCGACTTCACAAGCCGCTTTCCAAACCAAAAGACGTGATGCCTCAATATCTCTAGCCATTTCTGCAATCATAAAACTAACCCCTTGATTTTCAGATATCGTTTTACCAAAAGCAGTTCTTTGTTTTGCATAGTCAATGGCACATTGCATTGCTCTTTGCGACAAGCCGACACATTCCGCAGCCACAGCAGGACGGGTTCTATCAAAAGCTCCCATTGCTAATTTAAAACCATCACCCTCTTTTCCAAGCAAATATTTTTCTGGCACTTCTACGTTATCAAATGTGACACCCCTTGTGTCACTACAACGCTGCCCCATATTATCTTCTTTTTTACCTATTGTAATTCCAGGGGTTTTAGCAGGAACCGCAAAACCACTCATCCCTTTATGCCCCGCTGCGGAATCGGTTTTAGCCAAAACAAAAAACCAATTTGCATAATTAGCATTAGTAATCCACATTTTTGAACCATTAAGAATATATTTATCTTTTACTTTTTTAGCAGTTGTTTTTATTCCAGCAACATCACTTCCTGCACCTGGTTCTGTGACACAGTAAGAAGCCATTAGACATTCATTAACCATTGGTGCAAGCATTTCTTTCCAAACAATTTTGTTCTCAGAAAGAATGACTGGAACTGCTGCTAAATCATTCGCTAAAGCTGCTGTACAGAACCCTGCACAGCCCATAGCAAGTGCTTCAGAAATGAGACAATGCTCAAATGTTCCTAATCCGAGTCCTCCCACTTCTTCGGGGACAAAAGCATTTAATAATCCTAATTCGTGTGCTTTTTTTAATATATCTAGAGGAAACTTGGCCGTTTCATCCAATTCTTTTGCTTTTGGCCAAACTTCTTTGTTTGAAAAATCCTTAGCCATATCAAATAATTGCTTGTGTGTCTCATTCAACTCAAACATAGCCATAATCTATCTCCATATAAATTAATAGAATGACACATTCTATTCTGTCAAATTATGTTTAAAATTAAAAAGCTGCAATGGACAAAAAAAATTTCAAACAAATTTGGCGAAAACGGCAAGAATTGAATATATGAGTTTGCTACAACTCACCTGATCAGATAATTTAAATTCAAAAGGAAACTCAGATTGAAAAACATCTGCTAAAGGAGGATTTGTGTCAGAAAATTCTAAATTTAGTTTTATGAAAAATATCTTTAATGGGGAAATACCTGAAAAATCATTACATCATTATCCATTTTTTAATACTAACAGAGAAAATGATTATTTATTAATGGCTAGTTCTATTAATGATTGGATGAAACAAAATGTTGATAGTTTAAAATTTGATCAAGAAAAAAAACTTCCACCTGAAATTATAAAAGGCATGAAAGAAATGGGACTGTTTGGTCTCATTATTCCTGAAGCTTTTGGTGGAAGTGAATTTACTCAAACTTTATACACAAGAACTTTGGAATTATTAAATAAACATGATTCATCAGTTACGTTAACAGCAGGTGCGCATAGTTCAATTGGTTTAAAAGGTTTATATTTATATGGAAATGAAAAGCAAAAAGCAAAATATATGCCTAAATTAGCTTCTGGTGAAATGATAGCCTCATTTGCTTTAACTGAACCAACTGCTGGTTCAGATGCGGCAGGTATTAAAACAAGGGCTGTTAAAAATGGAGATCATTATATTATAAATGGTTCAAAACTTTGGATTACCAATGGTGGATTTGCCGATTTTTTTACTGTATTTGCTAAAGAAGAAATCAATGGTGAAGACAAAATTACAGCATTTATTGTCACTAGAGATATGGGTGGCGTTAGCCATGGTTCGGAAGAATTAAAACTCGGAATCAAAGCATCATCGACCGTTGAAGTCTTTTTCAAAGATGTAAAAGTTCCCGCTGAAAATATACTAGGAAAACCTGGAGAAGGTTTCAAAATTGCTATGGGGATTTTAAATCAAGGCCGTATGGGATTAGCAGGTGGTGCCCTTGGTGCTATGAAATCTCTCATGGATGAATGCATAACTTATACAAAAAATAGAAAAGCATTTGGCCACTCAATATCTGACTTTGGTTTGGTTCAACAAATGCTTACAGAAATGACAATGCACATTTATGCTTCTGAAGCTGCTACCTATTTTGCAACAAGTTTAGTTGATTCTGGCGACACCGATTACAGTATTGAAGCTGCCATTTGTAAAGTCTTTGTCACCGAAGTGGGCTGGAAGACCATTAATACCGCTATGCAAATCCATGGTGGTAATGGTTATATGGTAGAATATGGCATAGAAAGAAAATTAAGAGATGGGAGAATTGGCTTAATATTTGAAGGAACTAATGAAATTTTAAGATTATTTATTGCAATGACTGGGTTAAAAGAAACAGCAAATCAATACCAACGGTTAGGAAAAGAACTCCAATCGTTACAAGGAACTAAAAATCTTGATTTTCTTAATAGTGCAATCGAAAAAATAGGCTTTATTTCCGAATTTGCATTTAGTGAAGTAAAGAAAAGTGTTATGGCGGAGAAGTTAGAAGGATTTCATCCTGCACTTGAAAAAGAATGCGAAAGATTGTCTTCTGCAACTCATGCCTTAGCAAGTTCTGCTTCAAAATTAATTCGAAATTATGGGCATAAACTCATAGATGAACAGCTTCAATTAGCTCGCCTAGCAGATATTGCTATTGACACTTATGTAATTTCCGCAGTTCTTAGCCGCATTAATTCAGTTTTAGAAAAACATGGTGGTCCTGAAAAAAATGAAATTGAATTATCAATGGCAAAATTAATTATTCGCGATGCCAAAGCAAGAGTTAATCAAAGCGTTTATAATTTAAAAGCAAATCACGATGATACAATTAGAAATATTGCAAAACATATTATAGAAAAAGAGAAATACCCATTTGCTCTAGATAACATAAAATAATATATTAAGGCGTAGCAATTTTTAATCCTATAATTCCAGTTATAATAAGTAATAAGCATATTATCCTTATTATGCTGGCTGGCTCTGAATAAAACACGATACCAAATATAGCTACGCCCACAGCTCCAATCCCTGTCCAAATAGCATATGCTGTTCCCACTGGTAAAGATTTTAAAGATAAAGAAAGAAAAACAAAACTAATTGTCATACCACTAATAGTTACTATAATTGGTAATATTTTACTAAAACCATCAATATTTTTTAATGATATTGCCCAGACAATTTCAAATAATCCTGCTAAAAAAAGATAAATCCAAGCCATACTATTCCTTTATTAATTACTTATAAAGTATTAACTAATTAACTAATTAACTAAAATATTATTAAATTATAATTTTATTATTGTCTACAACTTTATTTGGATTATAAATTTTTTCTTTTCTCTAAAATTTTTTTAATTTTATCTAAGAAAGTTTCACGAGTAAAGGGTTTAATTATAAAGTCATTAGCTCCATGAGATAGCATTTTCTGAATAATAAAAGTTCCACTATTTGCACTCATAATAGCAACTGATATTTTAGGATACTGTTTTTTTATTTCAACTAGAGTTTCTAATCCGCTCATAACTGGCATTTCCCAGTCCATAACAACACAGTCAATATTTTTTTCTTCAGCTAAAACCTCTAAAGCAGTTTTTCCATTATCAGCTGTCAAAACATCATAGTTTTCATCATCTAGAAAAAAGTCAAGGATGAACGCTAAAACTGATTTTGAATCATCTACAATAAGAATTTTGTATTCAGGCATTATTATCTTCCAAATGGTAGAACTAATTAATTGTAACGTATTTAAATAATTTAAAATAAATGTCATAATTTTGTCGAACTAATTTTTATTATAATAGATCCACTTAAAATTATAATAATTCTTCATTACACCTTGAACAAATTCTTTTATTTTATTATCAGGAATATATTCCATAAAGATGGGATCATCATTAATTTTAACATTTTCATTTAACCAAATATCCGTTAAATCACTACCAGCTCGATAAGCACTTAAAGTATTTACAATGTTATTTTTATATTTATCCATAATAATTTTGATATCACAAACTTTTTGTATGGCATCTTCATTTGATATTTCTTTGTCTTGGAAAAAACCCTCTTGTCTAAAGATAGCATACATTAAATCAGGATCAACATGGCATTTTTTATTAGCAACTAACATTTGATCCTTATAAAATTGAGGATAAAATAAAAAATATAAAAA
>CAYSZE010000159.1:0-3980 GCA_964435255.1 uncultured Oligoflexia bacterium | reverse complement strand
GTTTACTTGAGTTTCAACTAAATTGTTTCCTCCATATGTTTGAATTGCCACAAACCCGTCGTTATTTGTTAATTTTTGAATACGATTAAAAGCATCATAGTAAATATTTGTAATCAGAGTTTCATTCGAAACATTTCCATTTTTATCTAAACCTAAGTATTTTGTCTGCAGTTGTCCTATGTCATTAAGAACTTGTCTTGTTCTTCTGCCTTCAGGAGAAATAGATTCCGAAAAATCGACACCTTTTACAAAGGTTTGTACTATATTAGTATCGAATTCATGTGAATAAATAGAACCATCTGCAAAATATTTATTTATAGACTTTAATTTAAAATTATCATTTTTTGGTAATTTGTTACTTAAAATATCTGATAAAGACATTTCGCTATTTAAATAGTCTTTATAAACTTTACCTAAACTATTTAAGCTAGCTTTATTAGCAATAGAAAATCTTTCATGATCAATTTTACTTGCTATAAATAAAGCTTCATCCATACCTGAAAACCATAATTTTGAAACTAAAGATAAAATTTCTTTTTCATTGTTACGCCGGTAAATAGAAATAGAACCAGGATTAATTTGTGATTTTTCAATTTTTCCAATGGCATGTAAATTAAAATTTTCTGGATTTGAATTAACTGCTAAGGTTTTGTCAAATTCATTCCAGCGCTGAATAAGAGATTCTAAATCATCCACATTAGTTTCTATAATAGTAGGAAAAACATATTCATATTTTTCAAATTCAATAACTTCAGACGGTTTACTTTCTGCAAAGGCTTTTGAAAATTCATACTGTTTTTTACTATCAAATATACTTTTTAACCAATTAATAAAAGTATCCCATTTGCTTAATTTTAACTCTGTTTCTTTTAAAGGAGCAGAGCCTGGTAAGTTTTTTGCTATACTTGTAATCCTACCTAAAGCATCATAATTATAACGAGAAATATTTCCACGAGAATTGCTAATTTCAGTTAAAAATCCAATGTCATTATATTTAGCAATTGTTTTTAATTGATCTTGATCGGTAATAGAAATTAAATTTGCGTTGCTATTGTTCCATTCTAAAGTAGAAGTTACCCCTGTAGAATTTTTTATAAATTGAATTCTGCCATAGTTATCATATGAAGCAGAAGTTTTTAAGACTAGCTGTCCTTCTTGGTTATTTGCATATTCTTCAATCGGAAATCCTGTTGAAGAATGATATATTATTTTTTGAGTAATTGATTTTCCATTGCCTTGACTAGAAGATTGAGTTGTTGTTTCAGGAAAATCACAAAACATTCTTAAGTTTTCAGAATGACTTTGTGGACAAAAATAGCTGTAGTCCGTAATAAAATTGTCACCATTTAATGCGGAACTATTTTTTTGAACTTTTTTAATTAACCTAGAGAAATAATCATAATAATAAAAAGTTTCTTTAGAAATTTTATCATAAGTGATATAATTTTTTCCAGTCACGCTTTCTTTTACATTATTTTCTAATATATTCGCAACAGCAATTGTATTTTCATCTATAGTTCCCATGCCAGCAAGCATATCTGAAGATAAATATTTTATAGTTATATTATTTTCAGTTGTTGTGACATTTTCATTTATATTATAAAGTCCAGTCGCAAATGAGGTATCGTTTAAAGCAGCTCCTTGTTTTGTAAAATAGGCATACCCTGCTAAGTCAGTACACCAGTCGGTTTGTTTTGTTGATAAATTAGGGTTTAAACAAAAAGTAGGATATTCTTGGGAAAAAGTTGCTTTTTCTAAACTTAACCTATTGTCTTCACTGCCCGACATTTTTTCTTGTTCTGAAATGCGGTAACCACTTAACAGTCTTTTTTCTATTAAAGTTCCCGCTTGCGAAGTGTCACCTACCGTCTGCTTTCTGATCAATGAGAACCCTAAAAACTTTTTTAAAGTCCGATCAAAGTTTGGCACTCTATAAGAATAACGCCACATTTTTGTAGGGTTAAAGCCATCTGACAAACCTGTTTGTTTTAGTAATGGTAACACCACTGGCATTAAAGGATTATTTTTTTCAATTTGTTTTATTTCATCATCATTTTCATAAAGACTAGCTTCATTATTTTCTATGACTGATGAACTATAGTTAAAAGATAAAAACCTTCCATCAGTAGTTGTTATGGAATGTAATAGATTTGGAAAAGATCGTGAGGGTAATTCATAAACCTTATTTTCAAATTGATTGCCAACTAGCAGTTGTAATTTTCCAGTTCCATTAAATTGGGTTATGGCAGAAAAATTTAATTTAGACTTAATATTATTTAAGTGAAGATAAATTAGTGGTTTCCCTAAACCTTGATTTATTAAAAACTCTTTTCCTCTTATGGCAATACTAGGTAACCCAGTTCCTGTAAAGTCCCCAATAGAAACATCTTTTAATTTAGTATCGCGAAAAACATTTGAGTAATTTCCAAGTTTTATTTTCTCAAAAAGCTTATCACTAAATTCGCCTCTGGCCATTTTTCCAGTATTTAAATAAACTATCAATTCACTATTATAGTATTGTATTATATCAGTTAATCCATCGTTATTCCAATCTATAGTATTAATATGTAGTACTGAATTTACAGGATGTTCTGTTAAAAAATATTTAATATTATTTGAAATGACTTCATATTTTTGCTGGTTTAAGTTTGAGTATTCTTTAATTCCTTTATTTAAAATAAAATATGCATTTCCATTATAAACACAAATGATATCAGTTTTCCCATCGCCATCCATATCTGCAAGTTTATATGCTGATTTATTTTTTGTGCAATTAGACCAAGTTAAAGTGTACTCTGGAATTGTAATCACTTTATCAAATTCATTATCACCAAATTGATTTGTTTTATGGCTGTTTAAAATAATGAATGGAGATAAGCTTTTATCATTTCTTTCTTGAAAAATATCTAATTTACCACTTCCATTAAAATCTATAAAATTCATATTTTCTATATTAATAGAACCATAAAAAGGCTTGATATATATTTTCTTCTCTGATTTAAGTTTAAGGCTTTCTGAATAGCCATTATTTAAAGTTTCTGGTTCATAATTTTTAACAAGAAGAGTATTGTAGTCTTTTTGAGTAATAACTTGAGTTGTTCCAATACCGAATATATCAGCGAATTTTATTTTGTTTGTAGCCACAATAAAAGTATTAGGAATAACAGAATATTTTAACTCATTTGCATTTTTTTCAAATGAAAATTGATTCACCCTGTAGCTAAATAGTGTTTTGGGAAAGGGGGTTGTATTGTCACTGCCAAATTCTTGCACAGATCTAAGTCGTGAAAAGGGTGATTCTGAATTTTTTTCATAATCAAATTTATAAGTCTTTAATTTATGGGCACGTTTTAATACAAATATATCTTTAATTCTATGGCTAATATTTTGATATATGCCACCTGTAAAATGTGGATTATTAAATTCGGTGTTTTCATAATTAATTTGAACTGTAATATCGTCTGCTTGAATATTTTTCAAAAGAGGTTTTGAATAGAGATGAAATGGACTTTCTGATATTTGCCCATTTTTCATCATTTGTATATTAATGCTATCAGTACTAGTTAAAGGTTTGTCATAAGAATATGTTATCTCTTGTCGACCTTGAAATGTTTTAACTTTTGTCAAATACCATTCAATTGCTTTACCATCTGAGTCAGATATTTGGGATTCCCAATTATTCCCAAATTCTAATATTGTACCGTCTGATTTGTATAAAACAAAACCATTTTCGTGGCATTTTAAGACATCTTTTCCTGAATTTAAGTGACTAACCCAAGTCCCATTTCCAATAGGAATCATTCTAACTTTATTTATATATAAATTATCTACCTTTGATATTAAACAAGTTTGTGGAGTTATAAATTTAGCCCGACTGAGCAGAAACCCTCTTGATTCATCAAGAGGATGAATGCGAACTGAAAAGCCAAGTTTCCGTAAGGAAACGAAGGCGAGAATTGAGAATATGCAAGATAGAAAAG
>CAYSZE010000158.1:0-15172 GCA_964435255.1 uncultured Oligoflexia bacterium | reverse complement strand
ATAAACTGAGAAATAAAACAAAAAATTTTATTTTAGAAGTTTTTATTAACATAATACTCCTTAGTATCACTTTGTTTTCTTAAAATAATACTTGCCAACCTATCCAAGGACCATACAAAATGTCGCTTAAATTCCAAATCCCAAAATTTAAATTAGATTCATTACCTGTTTTTATATTAACTAAAAATCTTGCAAAATAAGGAATAGAATTGCTGCCAGTAGTGTAGTCTAATGAGCTTTGTTGTGAAGGATCATCAAAACTGATTCTAAAATAGGGTGCATATAAAAACTGCCCTTCAAAGCCAAATGTTTCATTGAAAAAAAATTGATACCCAAGACCAACGGCAATCGTGTTGACACTTAATTTGTAATATTTTAAATCTTGCGCTTCTCCACTTTGTAAATTTAGACTCAATGCGGTTAAATGAAAAGTTAAAATATTATGTGGATTAAAAAAATATGAAGTATTATTAGTAAAATTATAATAACTGATTGTAGTTTTTAAATTGTTTCCTTGCGGTGCTAAATAAATGTAACTTCCATAGCCTGTTATAACAGAGCTTATATTTTTGGTACTGAAAAAACGGTACCGCGCTTTTAAATATATAAAAGGTTGTAAAGCATATGTGGCAAAAATACTCATGACAGCATTTGACCCAATGGTGAAATTTTCTGTGACACCGTAATCAAATCCTGTCAAAGGAAGGTCAAGAGTATAGCGATCTTTTGGAACCATACCTGTGTCAAAATATCCAGCAAAAAAACTTAGTGGAGTTGATATAGGAGCTGATTGTTGTATTGAATCTTTACCTCTTTGAGCAAACACAGGGTATGTTATAAAGAGAATAAAGAAACAAATTGCTTTAATTTGTTTCAAAATAACCTTCCTTAAAGAAATTTAGGGATATTCTAACAAACACTGGAGATTATATAATATGATTTTAAAAAGATTTCTAAACATTTTTATGACTTTTTTAAGTTTAACTCTTTTTACCTCATGCTTGACTGTCGGGAATCAATTTCCAAGTTCTGTTTCTTGGATTAAAACCAGTGAAACCACACGTGCAGAAATAGAGAAGGCATTTGGCCCACCATTTCGTATGGGCTATGATTCTGGAATGAAGACATATTCATATGGATATTATAAATATTCTGCTTTTTCAGAAAGTCAAACAAAAGATTTAACAATTCGTTTTAATTCAAATGATACAGTATATAGCTATACCTTTAGTAGTTCATTTCCTGATGATAAAAAATAAAAAAATAAATAATTTTTAAAAATTATAATTTATTATCTTAAATATCTTACCTGCAACAATTTGTTTCATAGCTTCGTTTGCTAAAAAATAAAAAGAAAATATTCCTATTGTTGTTGATGCATGTTTTTTATTAACAATGTTAGGAATGCAATGTGAATTTTAAAAAATTATCTATACTTTCTGCTTTAATTTCATTTACGATGTCTGCTCATAATATTTATGCTTGTTCCTCATGTGGATCTAGTGCAACTGTACCATTAGTATTAAATCAAAATGAAAATTTGAAGTCTTATTTTGGTTTTAGCCAAAATTTTTCTTATATGAATTATGCTGGTGAATCAGGTAAAACTAGAACTACAAATAGGGCACTTATTTCCCGAAAAACACTGACACTTGCGATTGGATATCGCTTAACAGATGATTCCTTTATTACTTTAACTGGTTCATTAATTCAAAATGAAGGCCCAGAAAATTTAGCTGATAATTCTAAAGGTAACAAAATGAAATACCTTTTTGGTGATCCTATAATTTCTGGTAGATACAATATCATTAATATGGGAATCGATAATGTCTATCGTCCACAAGTACAACTTATCGGAAGTTATAAACCAAAATTTGCCAAAAACATGGTTGATAGAGATGGAGGGCCTGTTGATACAGTGGGTAATGGGTTTCATCAAGTTATAGGTGGGATAGATTTTTGGTGGGGCATGAACTTGTTACAATTTGGTGCAAGTCAATTAGTGACTTATTCTTTTGCAAGAAACCCAGACAATACTTTTTGGGATGGTTCAGTACAAGAAAAAAGAACAAGAGATTTGCAATATACAACTGTCTTAACTATCGGACATGTAATTAAGCCTTATAAATTATCTTTACAGGCTGGTATTATTCTTGATTATATTGGTGAAGAAAAAATTTATTTAAATAATATAACTACAGAATCAAAATATACAAAGACATTATCTCCAGCTCAATCTAACTCTACATTCTTTTTAGTTAAGTATAATGTAACAGATTTGGATACCTTAAGATTTTCTTATACAATTGGTGGAGCGTATGATGGAAAATTAGGGCCATTTACCAACTCTAATCAAACAACATCTAATTCAGCACTAGTGGCTTATGAAAGAACATTTTTTTAAGAGATAAAAATGAAAAGAATTTATTTGAAAGTTATTATAGGTTGTTTTTTTTCGTGCGTTTTTTTACCTGCGAAAGCAGAGTGTAAAAAGGTTGAAGATACTGAATTTAATTCAATGTTACAACATAATAAACCTTTAGAATTAGTATTCTTTTCATCATGGTGTGGTGACTGTAAAGATCATTTAGAAAATTTGGCTAAATTACAAAACAAAATCAAAAGTAAAATTATTATTATTAATACATTTGACAGAATAGAGAATGGAAACAAGGCTTTGAAGGAATTAAAAATTGAATTGCCTTGTTACTTTGACAAGGATAAAGTGATAGCTAATAAGTTTAATGTAAAGTCTGTTCCAGCGCATGTCAAAATTGAAAAGTGAAATTCTATTTTGCACCCTATAAGTCTTTTATACATATTTATGCTTAATTTTATTGTATTAAAAAACAGTTCCATCGCTATCAATTTTTATAGGAGGAGTGCCGTCTTTTCTCAGTTGTGCAGCTATTTTTCTTCCTGCCCACCAGGTGCCGCCTTCTAACACTCTAGCTAAAGGAAATTCAGTCGATTTTTTTCCTAATAGTTCGGTTACTTTTTTTGCTATTTCATCTAATAAGACAATAGTTAATGCGCGCCATTCAACAATTATGGGTGACCCTGGATGATGAAGTTTTTCAATTTCATCTTTATCTTTTAAGGTGATTAATCCTGAATCAATCATTAATCCACCGTTACGATACTCAGCTAAACCTGTTAAGTTATCTATTTGGCTAATTGTAAAACCTGCTTCCATTAAAGGTTCAAAAAGTGAGTAAGACAGCCATTGCGAAAGTTTATGAAAGGGTACTAAAGATTGTATTCCTTCGCCTAATAATGGATACGTCCAGACATCACCCAAATTTATTTTATTAATTGAAATGCGTCCTGGCCATATAGCACCTAACCCTTTTTGGATGGCGCGTAAAATATGAGTGGCTGTTAAGTGACCATTCGGGAATTTTTCTTGAAAATAATCTAAAATATTACCGATTCTTGGATTATCACTTCCAAATAATTCAGGCTCTCTTGTTAAAGTTTCACCTAAATTTTGTAAAAGTTTTAACCGTCCATCAAGGCCAATTAAAAAATTATTTTCTGTAACTTGCATTCCTTGTGCTAATTCATCTAAAGTTAATTGCTTTAATTTTTCTGCATCTACTTGATAAGGTCGATCAGGATTGCTGGAAAAAAACCCTGCGAGGAACATTCTTAAACTTGCTACTGCTAATCCTTCGGAACGTGCATATTCTTTTCCTGTGCTCTTTTCAAAATATTTCCAACGATTGCCTGCACCAGCATCAAGCAGGACGCTGATAATGACAAGGTCAATTTTAGCTTTGGTTATTTGATTCGTTGTGAAGTTAATAAAAGCGGATTTTAATTCTGCAAGCCTGTCAAAATGCCCAACATTAAAATGATTCCACCTAGAGTGAAAGGGGATATTTAATTTCGGATAATTTTCTAAAGTAACAGTTGAAACAAAAGTAGAAACCTCATCTAATTTTTCAGGATTAATTTGAAAATAACTTTTTCCTGAAAGAGATAAATTAAATACTTCTTGTGCTTTTTTTCTTATGGTAAGAGGTGAGAAAATGTATTCGACATCATGAATATCACCACTTAAATCTTTGATAATTTCATTCATCTAATTTGCGTCCTTTTACTTTTTTAAGTTCAGTGACACTTTTTATTTTACCTTCAGTATAATATCCAGCTGCTTTTTTTGCTTCCATTTCAACTTGAGCATCGTGGGGGATAAGTTCATCAGGAATAGAAACTCTTCTGACAATATCAATACCGCTATTTACTATGGCATTAAACTTCATATCACTCATTGAAACAAAATTATCAATGCGTTTGATTCCGAGCCAATGCAACACATCAGGCATAAGCTGTTGAAAACGCATGTCCTGAACCCCTGCAATGCATTCGGTTCGATGGAAATAGGTGGCTGCACTGTCTCCCCCTTCTTGTCTTTTTCTGGCATTATAAACAAGAAATTTAGTGACTTCTCCTAGTGCTCGTCCTTCTTTACGAAAATAAATAATAACACCCGCACCACCTTCTTGTGCTGTCCGTATGGATTCTTCAATGCCATGGGTTAAATAGGGGCGGCACGTGCAAATATCTGAACCAAAAACATCAGAGCCATTGCACTCATCATGAATACGAACTGTCAGTTGTTTTGATAAGTCACTAACATGATTAACTTCCCCAAAAATATATATGCTTGTACTCCCTATTGGGGGAAGGAGAATTTTTAAATCACGACGGGTAATAAGTTCTGGAAACATACCGCCCGTTTGATCAAAAAGAACTCGTCTTAAATCTCCTTCAGAAATTTGAAAACGTTTAGCAATACCAGGAAGGTACCACACGGGATCAATTGCAGCTTTGGTAACTAACACGTCTTTATTTTTTGAGATAATTTTATCATCAATACTTAATCTTCCTGCATCAATTGCTTGCGAAATTTCAGGCATATTAATATGCGCTTTGGTAATCGCAATTGTGGGTCGAATGTCATAACCTTTTTCAAAAAAACTTTTGAAAACATCACCCACTTTTGCGCCCCAAGGATCCAAGCTGACAATTTTTTCGGGATCACCCCATGCAGGAAAGGGGCCAATGTCAACAACTGGTGAGGTGTTCGTAAAATCGGGACGATGTTCAGAAGTTAATGCGCCAGAAGCATTTGCTAAGGCTCTATAAACAGAATAACTGCCACTGTGTGTGCCAATTGCATTGCGATGCTCTCGTTTTGTTAACGAAGCAACGACAGGCCCGCGCAGGAGAGGATCTGCTTCTCCCCAATTTAAAGGAGCCGCTTGTTTAAAAATACTAGCAGGATGCGAAGTCAATAAAACATGTCCTGAATTAACCATAATATTCTCCAATTAAAGTTAGGACATCCAATTTTGGTTTGCTAATTGAAACCATTTGGTTGTTACTTTTTTTCGATTGCTCCAAAATTCAACACCACCATCACTTGTAATATCACCATGCCCAAATTTAGATTGGTTTATTCCTCCAAATGAAAAAGGTTCTCTGGGAACAGGAATACCAACATTAATTCCAATCATTCCTGCTTTCGCATTTAAAGTAACAAATTCAGCAATGTCTCCACGAGATGTAAAGACCGATGCTGCGTTACCATAGGGATTTACATTTTCAATTTTCATTGCTTCTTCTATAGTATTACAGCGGATTATTGATAAAACAGGCGCAAATAATTCTTCTTTAGCAATAAAACTTTGCGGACTCACTTTGTCAATTATTGTTGGGTTCAACCAATTTCCATTAGCAAATTGTGCATCAACTTTAGGGTTTCTGCCATCTAAAATAATTTGAGCCCCATTTTTGTGGGCTTTTTCAATTGCAAGTTGAACTTTTTCTAAAGACTGTTTGCTAATAATGGCGCCTATATCTTTGGTCGGAATAAAATTTTTTGCTTTATTTACAATGTCTGTTATTATTTTATCACAGTCTCCAATGGCAAGAAGCACACTTGCTGCCATACAGCGCTGTCCACAGCACCCTGTAAATGATGACAATATTCCTTCAACTGCAAAAGCGTCTGCGGCATCAGGCATTAAAAAAATATGATTTTTAGCGCCTCCTAAAGTTAAGGCTCTTTTGCCAAATGAAGTTGCTGTTGCATATACATGTTTTGCTACGGGAGTGGACCCAACAAAAGCAATAGCTTTGATATCATCATGAGCACAAAGAAGATCAACAGTTTCTTTATCTCCTTGAATAACGTTTAAAATACCATCTGGTAGACCTGAATCTTTAAAACCTTGTGCAAGCAGCTGCGAGGTCATTGCGGTTTTTTCAGAAGGTTTCCAAATAAAACTATTGCCAACCATAATTGCGATGGGGAACATCCACATGGGAACCATAGCTGGAAAATTACTTGGTGTGATACCTGCAACAACTCCTAATGGTTCACGACGGTACTCACATTGAATGCCTTTAGAAACTGTCATTTTGGAAAGTGGATCGTTGTTTTGCATTGCTATAGCGTAATCTAAAATTTCAACACCCTTTAGTAAACCATCTCGAGCTTCTTGGGGAAGTTTGCCGCATTCATTGCTGATAACCTGTGCTATTGTAGCAGAATTTTCCAGAAGCCAGTTTCTAAAGTTTAAAAAAATGCTAGCCCGATCGCGATAACTGTATTTTTCCCATTCTTTTTGACTGCTTTTAGCGAAGTCAACGGCTTGTTGAATAGAATGCTGTGTGCTTCTGTATGTATTAGCTATAACTTGTCCTGTAAACGGACTTAATATATTTCCTAATTTTAATTCTGGCAGTTGCCACTGCCCAGCGATAAAATTTAAACATTCATGTACATTCTCAGTCTTATGGGGCGAGAACATAAAATCCTTATCCTTTTTCTTGGCTTTACTAAACAAAAAGAGTATGCATACTATCCCTAGACTATTGGTGAGAATTTATTGTATGTCAATTTTCCGGTGCGGTAAATTCAACCCACTAATAAAAAGGCGAATTTAGACAATTGATGTTTTAATTTGCATCTAATAAAGTCATACCAACGTTTATTTTGATTTGGTATCCGTGTTGTGTAGGAGAACAGAAAACGATGCCGCCTAAAATGCCTTCTCAACCACAAGAATTGACTCGCGATGAAGTGAGTCATTTGAAAGCATTGCTTACGAAGTTGCGTGATGAGCTCTATGCAAAAGAACAGGCGCGTAAGAATGAAGGAGCTTATGAAATCAGCCGTGATGATATTTCTGATGAGACTGATTTAGCTTCTGTGGAAACAGACCAAGAAGTAAATATGAAACTTGCTGAAGCGGACAGAAATAAAATTGCCTTAATAGAAAAGGCTTTGCGCAAAATAGAAGCAAACGATGGCACTTATGGCTTATGTGAAGGCACTGGTGATCCCATCGGGTTCAAACGTCTGCAAATTCAGCCTTGGGCTTTGTATTCTTTACGTCATCAAGAAGATCTTGAAAGGGGTAAAAGAGCGAATTAAATAACAATTTCTTATTACTTTATTAAAAGCCTTTCTAGTACAGAAAGGCTTTTATATTTTATAGCTACTTTTTTTTATTTAGAACAAAATTATTTTAAAACAATATTATATTTTTTTAAAATAATTTTGTATTCATCCGATTTCTTAAAAATTGCTAATGCCTTTTCAAATGCGAGAGATCTTTTTTTAGCAAGTTGTTTTTCTTCTTCAGTTTTTGTGCCTTTTTTAGAAAAGGCAATATAATTTTTTACATTCATGACTGGTGGTTGTAGCTCTATTAGGTCATTTTGTAAATTTAGTTCTTTTACAACGCCATTAAAAACTTGAAATTCTCCATAGTACACATCTAGTCTTTTACTTTTTAGTTTTTTTGCAGCTATAGATTCATTTTTGTTCCATTCTTTATATACAGAAGATTTCATAATGTTATCAGTATAATTGTAATGGGAAATCAAACCTAAATTCGATATATTTTTAACAAAACTATTTATGTCACCACTAAATCTAAATTTATCTTTATTTTCATTAAGTATCCAAAAAGAAAAATGTCCTTCGCTAATTATAGACTCAGGTTCAAAATATGCATAGCTTTCTCTTTCAGGATTGGATTCGATATAAGTGATGGCATCTGCTTCACCTTTTTGGATAAGATTCAATGCTCGTCCCCAAGGATAGCTTTCAAATTTATAGGACCAATTTAATTTTTTCATAACAGCATCAACTGTATCTATATGGAGCCCCACTAGTTTTCCATTTTTGGTAAATTCATTTGGTTCGTAATCAGCGTCACCTCTAACAATTATTAAAGGAGTGTTTGCAAAAGCAAATTCAGAAAATAGCATTGTAATAAAAAAAAGGAGTATTTTATACTTCATAATATATGGCGATCCTTATATTATTTTTAAATATTCTAGTTAATTTATAATGAGAATAAAAAAAAATAAATGCAGTAATTTTGACGTAAAAAATCATTTTTTATTTAAATAATTTTAATAAGTAAAAATATTTTATTCATAATTTTTATAAAAATTATGGAAATTTAATAAATAATATTTAAAATATTTTTATTAGATTTTTTAAATATTAAGTGATAATTTAATGGTAATAATATGGTGGAAGGATAAACGCATGAATTATTCTAAGTTAAAATGGATTCTGAAAATATTTTCAGCAACGATAGCGTTGGTTTTTATAACATTTCCTAGGGCAGCAGAAGTACAGCAAAATCAAAAATTAGCAAAAGACCAAAAATTAAATGTGGCTAATGGCACGGAAATAGCCACCTTAGATCCACAAAAAGTTGAAGATGCGCCAACAACAAATATTATACAGGATTTGTTTGAAGGGCTTATACGTAATGACATAAATGGGCATTTGCAACCAGCTGGGGCAACGCATTGGAAAATCAGTGAAGATAAACTGACTTACGTTTTTTATTTAAGGAAAAATGTAAAGTGGTCTAATGGGGAAACAATTACTGCTGACGACTACGTCTATGCCTTTCAACGCTTGGTTGATCCCAAGGTAGCGTCTTCTTATTCTTTTCTTATTTATCCCATAAAAAATAGTGAAACAATTAATCAAGGTAAGTTACCCGTTAATCAACTTGGGGTGCGTGCCATTGATAAAGAAACAATTGAAATTTCTTTAAAAGAGCCAACTCCATATTTTCTTGAAATTTTAGCGATGATCAATTGTGCTCCTTCAAATAAAGCAGCAATGGAAAAAAACAAAGAACATTTTTTTCAAGTAGGAAATAGTATTAGTAACTGCCCTTATCTTTTAAAATATTGGAAAGTAGGTGATAAAATTACTTTAGTTAAAAATCCCAAATAGTGGAATGTGCAAAAAACAATTCTTGAAGAAGTAAATTATTACCCTACCCAAAGTTTAACTACGGTAATACAAATGTATGAGGCTGGACAAATTGACTTCACTAATGAAATTCCAACAGATTTATTTAATCATTTAAAACAAAAATATCCGCAAGAAGTTAAAATAAACCCCTATTTGGCGTCTTATTGGTTATCTTTTAATTTACAAAAAAAGCCGTTTCAAGATAATTTGAAATTAAGACAAGCTCTTTCTATGGTGATAGATCGTGATATTATTACTAAACAAGTTACCAGAAGAGGAGAAATTCCTATATATGATATTGTTTCAATGGGTACTAAAAACTATAATCAAAGTAAATATGATTGGGTAAGTTTGCCTTTCAAAGATAGAGTAAATAAAGCACAAAAATTATTAGAAGAAGCTGGATATGGAGCTAAAAATCCTTTAAAGCTAAAAATTTTATATAGTACGAATGAAAATAATAAGAAACTTGTTTTAGCAATTGCTGCAATGTGGAAACAAAACCTAAATATTGATGTCACCTTAGAGAATCAAGAGTGGAAAGTTTTTTTAAATTCTAGACAAAAAGGTGATTATGAAGTTGCTTGGGATAGATGGATAGCTGATTATAATGATGCAAATACTTTTTTAGATGTCGTGCGTTCTGATAGCCAAATGAATAATCCAAAATACAATAACAAAAAATTTGATCAATTACTTAAATTATCATCAATTGAACATGATATGAAAAAAAGAAAAAAGCTTCTTGAAGATGCATCTACTTTATTTATGAATGACTATGCAATAATACCTCTTTATTCAGCTGTTACAACTCACTTGGTCAAGACTTATGTGGGAGGCTATTCGGGAAAAAATCCGCAAGATTTTACGCCTAGTTTTGATTTATTCATAAAAGCACACTAATACGTTCTTATTTAATTAATAAATTTTGCAGATATTTATTGAGCGTCAGGGAGTTGGCGCTTTATTTGTTTTACTAAGTTACGATAATGCATGAGGAGAAAAAAATGGGTGCAGTTTTTAAATATTTAATAATTTTTATCGTAATAGGAATGGTCTGGTTTGGAATTTTTTCCATTCAGATTTCTAAAAAAACGACATTATTTGCTGCTATACAAAAAGAATTAAAAATTGCACCTGATGAAGAAGAAGATAATTCAAATAAAAAACAAATAGATAGACAAAAAGTGATAGATGCGATTTCAAGAGCTTTTGATAATTAAAAAAATTTTAAAATATCTTTATAAATTAATAATGTTCTATGCACTGAAATAACATAAGGATCATCAAATTTTATATCAAAAGGAATACCCAAATCATCATCAAAACAACAAGGCATTGAAACAGCATGAACTTTTGCTGTTGTTTTTTTTGTTTTAATTGCAGCGACTGATGCTTTTAGACTGGCATGAGAGTGGACAAATAATAGAACTATTGTATTAAACTTATTTAAATCTAATGTACAGTCTTCAATTTTATTAGGCATAATAACTAAATTACTTTTATCCTTAATTTTTTCAAGAATGGTATTGTAATCTCTTTGCATTTCAGGATCGATTGAAAATACTGTCCATTTGGTCATATTTGCTATATAATAACCTGTACGCGGATTAAAACCATCACCAACAATGACAATCGCAACATCATCTGATTGATAATTCAGATGTAATTTATGTCTCATAGCTTCGAATGCGCCTTGTGTTTCTGAAATTTCTTTCGCATTTGGATAAAAACCTGTGCTCAATAGTTTTGGAGCTGCTTTTAATTTTAGAAAAAAGTCAATATATCTGAGACTTGGTTTAGTAACTTTTATAGTATAGTATTCATTTGTTTCATAGTGATCAATAACTGGTCTTGGCATAAATATCCTCAAAAGTAGAATTAGGAAAACCTAATTTCACTTAAGAATAGCCATATTTTAAATTTGGTCAATATTATGAATTAAAATAGTATCGGTTAAAACTTTGTGAAATGGTTTAATTATTTTTAATCCATTTTCGCTTAAACCGTATGAAAAAGATTTGCTTCCAACTGGAATTTTAAAAAATAATCCGCAATCAACTCCTGTATCAAGCAAAACTTCAATTTCATTTTTTATATTTTCTTGTGAGACTGGGTTCAACCAGTTTTTTATAATTTCAACTTGAAATTTATCTGATTTAAATTCACTTGAGAAAATTCTAGAAATTTGTGCAATTGAAATAGGGGAATCGGGTAATAATAAATTTCCATTTTCATCACTATGAGGAACAAGTAATGATATTATAGACATTATTTTTTTAGGATCGGTTTTGTTTTCATAGTTGTCAATTTTTAAGTAAAAAATATTATTTGTTTTATTTGAAAAATTTATAAATGATTCTAAGCGCCATGATAATAAAGAAAGCGGATCATCTTGTAATTTATTTAAGTAATTAAAAATAGATTTTTTTAAATACTCGTATTCATCTAAGAAAAATTCATCTTCTTCTAATATACTATCATCGTGAATTTGTTTTGAGTTAGAGGTTATTTTACTAATTTTGTTTCTGCTTATATTTCTTATTTTTTCTATAAACTCTATTGGAAATATTGACATTCCTGTTAAATAATCTTCCTCTTGTTCAGTACAAAAAATTCGTTTAATAAATTCACTAGAGAAAATATTTTCAAGAATATTATTATTTTCATCAAATAATGATTCTTTTTCTGTAGGTGTTAGCTCTTGTAGTATTAAATCAGCTACTATCATTAACCATTTTTTGATAAAGGTTGGGCTGATATTTGTTATTCTATAAATTTCTTTTATAATAAAATTTATGCTTGTTTTGCTGAATAGACTGAAACCAAAGTGTTTATATGAGAAGGCAACCTCAGTTATAAGAAAATCCTTTTGTAAATCGGATATTTGTTCTTCTTGCGAATTAATAATGGTTGCAGCAGAAAGTAAATCAAGGAGTCTTGAATTTTTTTCTATTGCTTTTATATGAAAATGAACTTCCTTAATTATACGACTCATGTAAATATCCTGATTTCAAGGTGTACTTGGACTATTAACTATAATTGAGATATTTTTATTTATTTGGTATGCAGTACTAGTCTGAATTATCTTATCTAACTGTCTATTTAGCTGTGTAGTGATGTCTGAAATTTGTTGTAAAGAGTTTTTAATAGGGTCATAGTCTGCATAGCTTTTTGGTCTAAGGGAATTGTTTCCTTGCGATACAAGAAGATCATTTAATGCACTATTTGTACTGATGACCGTTGATGAACCATCGGGGTTAAAAACTATTTTTCTTTGTTCTGTTACACCGCTCGCAATTTCTGGTGATGCAGAATTATTCTTTTCACTACCAACCCTGTTTTCTTTGTTAGAAGATCCTGTAGAACCAGATTCTTTACCTTGATTATTTTTGTTATTATTTCTTTTGTCTTCCAATTTAAAATTTGGATCGAGTGCTTTTGCATCAGAGTTTAATTTATTTAAAATGGCTGGTGGTATAACTTTTGGAACTGTTGGGGCTTTATTTCCAACTATCTCTGTATATAAATTTGCAGCGACCACGACCGATTTACTGGGATCGGCTATACTTGTGACTTGTACAGTTCCTGTCGTCACGATGACTTGCGTATTTCCTGGAATAGAGGCATCGATAAACCCACTTGTTCCTCTGATCCCCATGACGGAGTTGGAGGTTTTAAATTTTGCATCCGTTTTTCCATTTTCCGATTCACTTTCTTGTGGTTTCACAAAAAAACGAACTTTTCCTTTTACAACATCGATTGCCGATTTTACATCATTCACAGTTTCTGTTTTGGCTTTAATTTTATACTCAATAAGTTTAAGATGTGCATTTTGAAAGGCCATTAAATTGCTGCCGTCATTGAATAATAATTTTACCGCTGTTTTATCATAAGTTTGTAATTCATCGGTTTCGAAAATAACGGCGTCTTTCTCTCCTGATATTGTTTTACCGTTGCGTAAAATATCAATTTTACCAATAATATTTATTATTTTACCAATTCCAGCTGCAGTGTTTTGATTTTGGGCATATATGAAATGTGGAGAAACAACAGTTGCAAAGGCAATAGACAGTAATATAACCCTTAATAGCTTATAGATGGCGTTTCTGCGATTGGGATTATTTAGGTTTTCAGCCATAATTGTCCTTTGAAGCGGGGTAATGACTATATTTAAAGCATAACCAGTATTATGTGGGAAATGTTAAATTAGTGCCAAAAAGGACGACACTTATTGATGGAAAATCAAACAAAAAAAATAGTTGAGAAAATAGAAAATTTTCCAACTTTCTTTGAAAATGCTTTGAAATATAGGACAAATCTCTTTCTTTTTTATTATAAATTGGAAAAGTCTTCTTTAGCTGATGCAAAGTTGAAATATGCAGTCATTTCCTCTAAAAAAGGGGTTCACAAGTTGGCTGTGAAAAGAAACAAAGCAAGAAGAAGAATCCGACATGCATTGTTTTTTATATTAAAATCACTAGATTTACCTGCCGAGGTTGCTATAGATGTCATATTTATGGCAAATAGAAGTGTGCTAACCGCACCATGGAGCAATTGTTGCAGGAAATCTCTTCGGTGTTGCTTAAAATTCTAGCAGAAAAAGAGAGTCGTTTTGTTTGCAAAAGAGATGATCAGAAAACTAAATGATTATATAACGTTATTTTTTGTGTTGTTGATCAAGTTTTATAAGAAGTGTATTTCTCCAGCACTTGGTTCGCGGTGTCGGTTTTATCCAAGTTGTTCCCAATACAGTCTCGAGGTGTTTCAGAAATATGGTGCAATTAAGGGCTTAGGCAAAGCAACAGTCAGAATTTGCAAGTGTCATCCGTTTCATAAGGGTGGTGTCGATCTACCTTAATGTTTTAACTAAATTTAGAGTGGGATTTGGAAGTGAAAAAAGAATCAATTGGCTTTATGTTAGGTTTGTTTGTCTTATTTGGCGGTTACTTTGCTATTAATCACCATTATGTTCAAAGGCAGCAAATTGAAATTGATACACATCAAAAAAGCTTGCAAGCTTCGCAAGCTAAAAGCAATGAGGCGGTTTCTCAAACGCAACCTCAAGCGCCTTTAAATTCAACCCCTACGAGTCCTCAGACTACACAAACTGCACAAGCGGTTTCTACTGTAGCAATGACAGAAAATTCTCCCTTAACAGTCAGTAATCCATCCGATCTTATTATTAAAAAAGCTTATGCCACATTTGAATTTACGCCTGTCGGAGGATGTCTTGGCAACAACGTTTTAACAGGGGAAAAAGTTGCTTATAACGATCCGACACCCGTCTCTGTCATTGAAAATTATAACATTTGTAAAGCTTATGGTTTTCGTGTGGGCACATCCGACTTAAGAAAAGAGCCAGCAGGTATTTCAAAAACGGCTCAAGGTGATTTGCAAATCGTACAAAGAGTTAATGGTCTTGAAGTTACAAGAATTTTTAAATTTGCCGCAGAAAATTATGTGGGTGAATTACAAATTTTAGTAAAAAATATGACTCCAAATGCGCAAAGCACCAGTGTTGATTTTGAAATTGGAGCGACTTCAGACAATCAAAACAATGGTGGTTTTCTCTCTTCTATTTTACCACAATATCATTCTGTTGCCGTAAGACTTCCTGATGGAACTGTTAAACGCGAACACACAACTTTTGAGGCGTCTGCGGGGCAAAAATTAATCTTAAATGAAGCTGGTAGTTTTTTTTCTTGGGTCACTGCTGACTCTTTATACTGGATGAATGCTGTTATGCCACAAAATCAATCTCCAATTGCTTTTGAAGTTGTGCGGACAGGTTTTAATCAAAGCAAAGCTGTTGGCACTCCTTATGATCAAACAGTTTATGAAGCTTGGGTAAAACAACCCGTG
>CAYSZE010000157.1:0-6372 GCA_964435255.1 uncultured Oligoflexia bacterium | reverse complement strand
AACTTTCAAGAAGTAAAAAAACTCGTTCATACGATGAAAAAGTATATTCTAAATCTGTTAGTTTAATTAGACAATCAATAGAAATCCTATTCAACTGGTTAATTGAATCTAGTGGCATTCAAACGGCATCAAAAGTCCGTTCAACAAAGGGGTTGTTTGTCCATGTTTTCGGAAGATTTTCTGCATGCCTTTTTAAGTACATGTTCTTTTTCTAAAATACACATTCTCAACTCTTAACTGGCATTATATTATTATTTTTAATAATTAGTCATTGATACAGAAAACAACCAAAAAAGAACATGTTACCTTTATTAATAATTTTTAATTATGTCAACAATATTTATTCATAATTTAAAAAATATGTAAAATATATTAATTACACATTTTTTAGATGTAATTATTTTTATTCATAAAAAACAACGATTATTCACTAAATAAATATATCATATATTTTAATAAACTCATTCTACGTACAAAGACAACCATTTTACGAAAAATATTTTATGAGATTTTTAAAAGATTACCAATTATATTTAAATTTTAATTACTAATTAGAAAAAGTCTCATCCTAGAAGATGATATAAAAAGTAATAATAATCTGCAAACAAGACCCAAAATAATACCAACTTTACCAATATTTAACTATATTTTTTCATTACAATTTTTTACAACAGCGCCTCGATTAAATAAAGTACCTGTAGAATTTATGCAGAGTGGTAAGTCAGCCAAAGTAAAACTTCTCGTAAAAAAAGGACTACTCCAACCAAATAAGTAAGATTGAATACTCACAGTAATAGCCTTTATCGAAGTTGGTATTAATGGTGTAATTGTAAAACTTCCTTTTTGTACCCACCGACTATGATAATTTTGTATTCTTCCATTGTTATGAGAAATCACAATTTCTACTGGCGAGTTATACCAACCATCATTTACAAAAATAATACTTCTTCGTTTTGTTCCAATAATAGGAACCTGTGCATCCAGTTCATCTTGTTCCATCTTAAAAGAAACTTCATCTAATAACTTGTTATATGATTCTAATTCTTTGTTTGTTCAATTTTTTAATGTTTAAAATATAAAATACATCTTTAACTTCCTCAGTGAGTGATTTCCTAATTTACCATCTTATGAAGGATCTTTATTCAGACTTAACAATCTCAATCATCTTGGTAGCTTTAACTAAAAAAGATAATTCAGCATGGCGGAATCGCTGCGAATTTTTTACAGGTCGTCCTGCTATCAAGGAATTTTTAAACCGTAAGTGGCAAAAAGAAACTCAATATAAACTTAAAAAAGAACTTTGGAGTTTCACCGAAAATCGCATATCTGTACGCTTTGAATATGAATGGTTCGATAAAAATAATTCTACCTGGATGCGAACCCATGGTAATGAACATTGGGAATTTAATACAGAGGGACTAATGACTAAACGTGATATGAGCGCAAATGATTATCCTATTAGTGAAGAGGATAGACGTCTTTAGAAATATTAAAAAAGCCACTTTAAGTTAAAAACACAATTCCTATTTAAATAATAACCAAGCTTAAAATTTAACCTTGCTTTAGGCTATTTAAACTATACGAGTATAAATTTAAACATGCTTACTCATTCTGAACTCAAAGACATCACCATTTCCTAATGCCTTCTGAGTTTTAGTGTCAGGTGTAGGGAGCATTTTTATATACTCTATGCCTTTTTTTAATTCTTTATACAAAATTTTGTTGAAAAAACTCCGCTCTTTTAAATTAGAAATTTTTAAACTAGGCTTAATGACATTTATAACGCTGTTACTTTCAATCGTTAATGTAACTTCAAAAATTAAAGCCAAGTTGTCAGCTATAATAACAGGCTCGTAATTTTGTTCTTGCACAATGTGAAAGACGCCTATTACCACAATTTTAGCGACATTAGAAGCAATAGACTCTATCCATAATATATTTTCTTTTTGCGCAAGCATGCGTTCAGATATATTCTCTTTAAATTCTTTTTTAGAAAGAAACTCCAAAAACCAAGTTGAAGCCGCTCCCACTAATGCTCCTTGATGTGCATAACTTTTAAAAAACAAAGCAGTCTCTTTATTAAATCCTGATTTAAAAAGCACTTTATCTAATACATTAATATAATTTAAATCTTCAGGATCAAATTTAATTTTTTGTTTATTAAAATAATAACTACAGCGCGGTAAATCATTTATTACTGATTGAGTATTTGCAAGCATGCTATTTAAAACATTTAAGGTAAATTTCTCATTAATTTTAAAAATGTGTTTTAAACTATGAATTTGTAATTTTAAGTTTCCTAAGTCTATTTCAGGAAATAGAGGTTCTATTTCATTTTGATTATTTTGGATTAATACTTCAATAGTATTTTCATAATATGTTTGATCATATTCAATTTTTTGAAAATTATGACTTAAATCGGCAATTGAATCAGGAAAGGCATAAATAAAACTACCAATTGTACAATTAAAATTATCTAACCATTCTTTATGCTGAATTAAAATAGGAATTATATTTGAAAAAAAGACTATAAAATTTTCGGTATTTTTAATTTTTCTGGTAAAATTCTTGGCATACAAATGAGAAAATAAATTTTGAATTTCAAAATCAAAATTAGCTTTAATACCATGCGCTTCACATTCATCAAATAAAGAATTGACTATATAAAAATAACATTCTAACAATTCAGAAGTGAAATAGTTTTTTTCAACAAAATATACAAGTTTTATATAATTTTGATGAACTTCTTTTCTACTTGCAGAATTTGACAAGATAAGTTTTACTTGTTGCGTGTCGCAGTTGTTAATAGGCAAAATTCTTTTTAACTTATTTTTCCATTTATTTAATATTATTAAATCGCTAGATTTATCTATTTTTTTTATTTCATTTTCTATAGTAACCAAGAGGCGTTGTCCACACTCAATATCACCTTGGTTTGAATTAATAATATTATAAATATTAGTTAAAAAGTAATACTTATTATTTTTCTTTTGCAACTCTTTATTATTACCAAAAAAAATCTCTTTAAAAGAAAATATTTTGGGCTTGTTTTCAGAATTCTGTAAATACTCTTCACAATACTCAGCTATATTTTTAATAACAAATCTTAAGTCATATCCATACATATTATTCAAAGTCACAACTACTATCCTATGAAATAAAAATATACATTTGTGTTACATAATAATTAATATTATACGATTTATTTTAAACATAATTAGTCATAATTTTTTATTTTAATTAAAAATTACGCTTTAATTTTTCTATTATTAAATAAAATTTATAGCAATATTAATTATAAATTAATTTATTTTTATTTTTTTGTTACATAAAAGTAAAAATAAATTATATGTTTTTTTATTTTGTATATTTTTAATTTTTCTCTTTCTGTAATTTATTATAAATAAAGCAATATTATTTATATTTCCTGCCTATTGTAAAAAAAGAAGACAGCTTATTGACTTATATATATTTCTATATAAGTAATAAAGTATTTTAAATATATAATATTATTTATAAATACATTAAAATTTGCATATATACCAAAAAAATTCCTATCGACTTCCCTATAAACTCTCTGATATAAAAACTACTGAACTTTTATTCTTAGTATCGAAAACAGAATTAAAAGTTATAATATTAGGAGGTTATAATGTTTGCAGCCAACCACAAGAATAAAAAGGTAACAACTTTTATGAAAGCAAGAGCAAAAAACTTAGTCGTTGCAGGGGTTTCTATTGCTGCGCTGTTTGGGGTCACTTGCGCAGGAATCTTGGTCTTTAAACCAGAATCCGTTAATAATATTGCACAAAATCTTACAGTCAAAGCAGCTAATGGTTACGCCCTACCACAAGCAATCACACCGACAGCCGCAAATCCTGACACAGCTTTTCTGAAATCATTTAAGAAAGTTTTTTCAGGTATTGCTAAAGATAGCAGACCTGCACTTGTCTTTATTATTGCAGAAAAGAAAGTAACAATTCAACAAAATGAATTTCCCTTTCCAGACGATTTCTTTTTTCCTTTTATGCCACCCCAATTTAAAGGACCTAGAGGACAACAAAAAGATAAAAGACAATCAGTCGAAACTGATGGAGGATCAGGTTTTATTGTTGATTTAAAAAATGGTTATATCATTACAAATAATCACGTTATTGAAGCAGCAGATAAAATAACAGTGACCACGTATGACAATCGAAAATACAAAGCAAAAGTGGTGGGCACCGCAAAAAACTTAGACATTTCTGTCTTGAAATTGGAAGATTTCAAACCTTCAAGTGAATTAAAACAAGTCAGTCTTGCAAACTCTGACGAAGTAGAAGTAGGAGATTGGGCAATTGCTCTTGGCGCACCCTTTGAACTGCCGCAAACTTTAACAATGGGAGTTGTAAGCGCCGTCCAAAGATCAAGCGACACATTAGGAATAACGGGTGCAAACAGCTTTATCCAAACTGATGCCGCTATCAATCCAGGTAATTCTGGTGGGCCTCTTGTTAATTTAGATGGGCAGGTCATTGGTATGAACACTGCTATATATTCTAAAAACGGGACTAGTGTTGGTATTGGTTTTGCAATTCCTTCTAATACAATTCGTTTAGTTGCTGAATCAATTATTAACAATGGTAAATTTAAACAAGTTTATCTTGGCGTGGAAATGTATGACTTAAATAGATTTGGTCCTGCAGCCATGAAAGAAATGAAAGTCGATCCTAATACAGAAGGAGCACTTGTCATTCGCGCTGTGCCAAAAAGCCCTGCGGCACAAGCTGGTTTAAAACCTTATGACATAATCCAAAGTGTCAATGGTAAAGCGGTGAAATCAAGTATTGAAATTCAACGTCAAATCATATTCTTAAAACCTGGTTCAGAAGTGAAACTCGGTATTTTACGTGAAGGCAAGAGCATTACCTTAACTGCTAAAGTTGCTGAACTTCCCAATAAACAAGATATGAATGATAATAATACCGATGATGATAACAAAGACTCAAAACAAGAACGTTCCGTAGCTTCAGCTTATGGGTTGATCCTCTCGAATAAACCTACAGGTTCTGATAAAGGTGTTTTGATTACAGGCGTTCAAAATGGCAGCCCTGCAGCTCAAGCGGGCTTAAAACAAGGTGACGTTATTCTTAAAGTGAATAAGCAATCTGTTGCATCCGTTAAAGAATTTGAAGAAATTCTTAAGAAGTCTAAAAAATCTGGTGAAAATGCTCCGATTTTCCTTCTTGTCGCCAGAGATGATGGTTCTAGTTTAGCTGTTATTTTGCCGCCTAATAGTTAAAAACATCTCTTATGAGGTAAATAACTTGGTTTTTGTAAGGCAAGATCAGCAATTTAAAATTATTGGCATTCACCTTGCAGGAGCGAATACTAAAAGATCCGCGATTGTTAGAACTTCAGTACAACTTTCGCGGATCCTTTCTGGCCTGCCAAAAAGTTTTGAATACGAAATATTGAAAGAAGCCTTTGCTTCTTACTTTCCAAATGTCCCCATCGAACCAATAGAAACTGGTCATCAATGGCGTAATTGTATTTCCCCTCTATTTTGGGAGGCGTTTACTCCAGATATAGGTGCTACTTCTTATCAAGATTCTGACAATCGCTTGTTAGATGCTATCAGTGACCATGGTGGGGCGAATATCTTTTGTATTGATGCTCCTTTATCGCTTCCTCCCTGTATAACTTGTAATTTAATCTGTCCTGGTACAATGGAATGCCCTACTAATGTGGTTTCCCACATGCGTAGAGAATGGGAATCGAGCAAAAAAATATTAAAAAAAATACGTCTTCCCCAACCTTACGTCGATCGGTTTTTCGAAATTTTTGCCCGAAACCATTTTGAAAAAGAACTTCTTCCCAGCGGCTTAGAATTTGAGGCTGTTTTATCCAGTGGTAAAGCTCCTTTAACAGCAAGAGCCATTCGCTTAGCAAGAGAAATTCAATCACGTTTTCCGCATGCACTCATTTTAGAATCGCATTCTCAAGCCAGTGCAATAGGCTGGGCACTTATCTGTGGCCAAAAAAATGTTAAATTTAATTTATTTAAAAGTCCTACACTTGGAGCTAAACAACGTTTTCAAATTTTACAGAATTTAGAAACCTACCGTTTTGCTGTCCGCAGTGCTGGAATTCATGAAATACTATTAAAAGAAATTCCATATCACTTAGAAGTTTTTCTTGCGGCCATGACTGCACAAAGTGCTTGGGGATTATTATCTGGTCTGGTAGTGATCAACCCGGAATTTTTAACTCTAAATGCAGCTTCTCCTTTTAGAGGTTGGCCTTGTATTCCAAAAGGAATTATTACTCATGCAGGAACAAAAATATTTGAATAAAATAAGTGGTTGGATTCTTACAGATGGAACATGGTAT
>CAYSZE010000156.1:0-6569 GCA_964435255.1 uncultured Oligoflexia bacterium | reverse complement strand
TTTTGAAAATAGTATTTATAAAATACCAGAAGAAAACGAAAAAAAAAGAGATGGCTATAATATATCTAATGTGTCTCCAACATTTAATAGTGGTTGTTACAATGCATTTTGTGAAGCAAAATTTGATAAGGCTATAGCAAGTATTCAAGCAAAAAATATTGTCTTGTCTCCTGTTAAAGTAGCAATTATTGATTCTGGAATTATTCCTTCTACATTTTTAATAAAAAGTAATTTGATAAATAGTTTAAATCTTACTAAAGATAATGATAGTAATAATTGGGCATCTCATGCAACCTATATTTCATCTATATTTAGTGGCACTATTGACGAGAATGTAGTACAAAATATTTATGCAAATAATACAAAATTAATTTGTATAAAAATTACATTTTCAGATGATGTAAATGCATTAGAAAATAAAAATTTTGGTTCAATGCAATTAGCAGTAGCTTTAGACTACGCAGTATCATTGGGAGCTAAAATTGTTAATTTAAGTTTATCTTATGATGAAAAGCCTGATGCAAATGTTGAATTAGCTGAAAAAATAGTTATATCACAAGCTGCAAAAAGTGGAGTCATATTTGTTATTGCAGCAGGTAATGAAGCGACGGATATTGCAAATTCTCCTGTCTATCCAGCGTTGTATAACTTAAATAATATTATAGTAGTTGGTTCTCATTCTGCTTCTTTGCAAATGGCGTCTAGTTCTAATTATGGGTTTGCTGTAGATTTATCTGCGCAAGCAAATCAAATTGAGCTTAATAATAAATTCGGAGAATTAGATGTTGTTTCAGGAACGAGTTTTGCTTCACCACTTGTTGCATCGGCAATTTCATTATATTTAGGATTATTTCCAAATGCTTCAATTAATAAAATTCTTCATGACTTGTTTCTGAGTTCTAACCCAAATTATATAAATAATTATAAGAAAAATTATTTAACTCGGTATGGCAGATTAGACACGAAAATGTTTCTAGATTTGGGGACTAAAAGTAATTAATTAGTCATTACTTTTTTGTGACAAAAGTTCGGAGCAAAAGTTAGTTATTTTTGTTTCATCAAGTATTTCTTTATTAAATTCTATGTTATTAGGTATTTCTAATAATACTTCATTCGTATTATTTATATTAATATAGTGAATACCATTGGGTTGAAAATCTTTAGAATAATTTTGATTAACTGGAGTGTTTAAATAATTTAAATAGTTTAAAGAGATGTTTTTATTATCTTCTACTATTGTATAATTAGAATCTAGATTTTTATTTGCTCCAAACCAGGACTTATTAATTTTAACTTGCCAGCTAGAAAAATTGTAAAAAATATTAAAGTTTTCAATGTTGGAGCTCATAAAACGTGAGAAAAATTTAGACATACCTTCTTGGTAAAATGTTGCATTAAAACTTTTATCTTTACTTAAGGGGTTGGGGATAGAAATAATTTGGTTTTTTAATGAGCTATTAGGGGGAAGTAAATTATCATTAACAATGAATGATCTTACGGTATTTTGATATAAATTATTTACTGCTTTAAATTTATCTTCTATTAAAAAAAGAGAATTTTTATGAAATGAAAATTTTGTTGAAATTTTAGTATTTGGGTTCAATTGTAAAATAGTTACTCTTGGCCAAGGAGTTAAATTGTATTTAATATTTGTACTTGCATCGGTTATGTTTCCGCTTATACATTGAATAAAAAACTCCCATGAATTTTTACTTTTTTCATCTTTTATAGGAAATATTAAGCTTTGAAATAGATTTCTAGCGTAGTAGTTTAAGCTAGTTAATTCGATATTTAATTTGTTTTTATCAATTTCATTTCCATTTTTATCAAATATATTAAGATAAAATATGTCGTCTTGTTTTTGTGCTTCTGTTATAATTTTATAGAATATTCCATAATTGTCACTTATAATTTTATTGTCAAGAGTATTCATTGGTGTGGCATTGAATATAATATTTGTGTTTTCAATATTACTTACAACTTTACTAATTTTATCTTTGCTTAGGTAAGGTGAAATAATTGAAATTGTATTGATCAGTGATTTTTCATCAAAGCTTTGATTAATTATATTATTTAAATTTATATAATTTTGAACACTCATTACAAGGTTAGTATTATAATTACTAAAAATATTTTCAACACTTGCTAAAGAATCTGTGCTTTGGTCTAATGAGTTTCTAATCAGTTCAGAAGGGTTTTGTTTAGGAGAAAAATCAATTTTTTGAAAACCTTCAGGAGTTGATTCGTTATTTTTAAGGAAATTCGCTGTACATGCAGTAATGATAGTACAAGAATATAGAACCAATAATTTGTTCATAAATTTCCTCTAGTATTAATAGAAAAAATACTTGGTTCTATATTATAATAAATTATTCTAACTTAACAAGATGATAATCCTTTTTCCCTTTTCTTAAAACAATAGCACTTTGTTCTGTTACAAAGTCATTAGCATGAATTTTATAATTGAAATCTGTCAATTTTTTTCCGTTAAAGGTTAGTCCATTTCCTTGCACTAATTTTCTCGCTTCACCCCGACTGGAAGAAAAACCACATTTAATTAAAATAGAAAGTATATCAATACCACTTTCGACTTCATTTTTGCTAAGAGTTATTGTAGGAGCTTGGGATAAATCACCAAGTTGACCAGAAAAAAGCGCTTTAGAAGCTTCGACCGCTTTTGTGGCTTCTTCTGCACCATGCACAATTTTTGTAATTTCAAAAGCCATTAATTCTTTAATATGGTTAATATTTTCTTGAGCAAGTATTGCTTCAATCTCTGTTAAAGATTTTAAAGTAAATACATTAAACATTTTTCCAATATCTGCATCATGCACATTGCGGAAAAATTGAAAAAATTCATAAGGTGAAAATAATTTTGCATCAAGCCATACTGCATTACCAGCCGTTTTTCCAAATTTTTTCCCATCGCTGCCAACAAGAAGTGGTGTAGTAACTGCAAATGCTTTACCGCTGACAACCCGGCGGATGAGATCTGCTCCTCCTAAAATATTTGACCATTGATCATCACCGCCAAACTGCATAATGCAATTATAATTCTTGTATAAGTGCAAAAAGTCGTAGGATTGTAAAACTTGGTAACCTAATTCCATAAAAGTCAATCCGCCTTCTTCAAAACGACTTCTATTGACTTCTGCTGATAAAAGTCTTGCAACTGTAAAGTGGCGGCCAATATCACGGGAAAAATCAATCCAACTCATTTGACCAATCCAGTCAATGTTGTTTACAAAAATGGGTGGATTAGGAACATCAAAACGAAAGTATCTGTTTACTAATAATTTGAAATTTTCAATATAATTAGCGATTTGATCTTTTGTGTTCATAGGTCGCATTTCTGTTCTTCCGGTTGGATCTCCTATGAGACCTGTAGCTCCCCCAAAAAGAACAATAGGTTGTAGTCCTGCATCTTGTGCTCTGCGCAGAAGCATAAGTGCAGCTAAATTTCCTACATGTAAACTGGCGGCGGTTGGATCAAAACCACAGTACACAGCATAACGTATACCTTTTTCGTTTTGATTCCCTTTTGTAAGGATCTGTTCTAGTTCTTCTTCATGACTTATTTGGGCGATTAGCCCCCGTTGGCGGAGGTTTGCAATAAGTGAGTTTTTTTGAGTCATAAAATAATTTGCCTTTCGCGTTGAAAGCATCCTGTGGAGCTCAATTATGTCTTTTAAACTAAAGAAAATATTTCTTGTCCAGCTTTGTTTATCCGTTCTGATTATTTCATTTGGGGTTTTTGCCGCTGAAATAAAGCCCTCTGATACTCTTTATCTACCAACCTCTTATTTTGCAGCCTCAAGCGGGGCGGGAGCTTCTTTTGTTGGTGATATAGAATCTCCCACAAAAGGAAAAGATGGCTTAAGTAGAGGTGATGTTTCTATGATGGCTGCTAACCCTGCAACTTTAGCTGCATTAAAGAAACAATATACGGTATTTGGTAATGCTTCATGGCAATATAATCTCGATTTAGTTGAAGCAGGGGTTTTTGATTCTACTGTTACTTCAGTTGCTTTCGCATTAGCAGCAAGAGAAACTCTTCCTACAGAAACCAGAACTCGAGACCGCAGTATTAAAGTAGCTGCAGCTTATCAGTTAAAAGATATTTTTGATGATTTGATTTTAGGCCTATCTTATGACTTTCAGCAGTTGAGTTTAACTGATAAATGGGCATGGCAAAATGATAATCATTTGATGGGAGTAGGGGCATTGTATCGTATAAAATCTCCCTGGGACAAATATATTTTTTTAGGACTCAGTCAAAAAGGCTTATTTGATAAATACAACTCATCATTAACAGACGTAGGGGTTTCGACTACAGCCTTTGAAAATTATTACATATTTAATATAGACGCACTGATCGATTCTAAAAAAGGCTTCCAAAGTGTTGTCACGGGAGTAAATATCGTATTACCACAATATTTTGAATTAAAGGGAAGTATTGGGTATAATCCTAAACAAGACAGAATATTTTGGGGCTCAGGAATTTTTTTCAAAGGACCACTGCTTCATCTCTATTATACGCTTGTCAAGACAGATTCCGATGATACAACTCTAAGGCAGACGGCGGGATTAGAACTCGCTTTTTCAATTTAATTTCTTTATATATTCGTTCCATTTGGAGGAAAAATGGCAATTACCGATGGCCCTAATTCTCTTTTTATCTCATCCCAGTCAAAATCTGCCTCACGTGTAGGACATGACATTTTAGCGTACTGTAATCGTTGCAAGATGAATTTAACTCATACTATTGTAACTATCGAAGCTAATAATAAACCTGGTAGAGTACAGTGCAATACCTGTAAGTCTGAAAAACAATATCGTCCCCCAAAATCAGAAGCTGCTTTAGAAAAAGGAGGTAAAAGAGAGATGGAACGAGATGAAGAGCAAGATCTTGATCTAGATGCTGGTGCAAAACTTTTAGCAGGCGACGATGCTCTTGGGAAAAAGAAGAGCAAATCTAAGACAAAATCTAGAAAAAAAGACGATGGCGAAGGTCGTCTTTCAAAAAGTACTAATCAATTACCTTTAAGTATGCAGTCAGGAACGTCAGAAGACATTGCTAATTATGAAGCGCGTTTGAGTGCACAGAAAAATAGTTTAAATCAAGCTAAAGAGTACAAAGCTTCTGTACGATTTAAACCTGGAGAAATTGTAAATCATAAATCATTTGGTATTGGTTTTGTGATCGCTGAAAGTGGATTGAACAAAATAGAAGTTTTATTTCCGCAAGGAAGAAAATTATTGGCTACTGGTATAGGGTCGTAATTTAAAAGAAGACGCTTTATAAGTCACAAACTTTCTTTAAACACTTAATTATCATTTGATTTTTATTGAATGCGAGGTGTATTAAGGTGGATAATTCTGATCTTTTCAAAAAGTTTGGACTCAGCCCACCTGAACCTTTTAGCACAGACTTGTTAATTCATGTGGGTGAATCCCATAATGAACTCCGTTTGATAATAAAGCATCATTTAAATAAATTAGGTTTTAACAATGTCCGCGCTGATAGAGATGGTCATACTTCTTTATCAGAATTAAAAGTAAAACCTGCACACATTGCGCTTGAGGGAGATGATTTAGAAGTTGTTACGGGCTATGACATGATCAAGGAACTTATTGAAGATCCTAACGTCTCTCGTCCTGCTTTTATCTTAATGTCAAAACCTTTAAATAAAGCTGAGTTAATGTTTGCCTTAGAAATGGGAATGGATGATATTTTGGTCCGACCCATTTCTCAGGGCGATTTGTTACCTAAAATTAGAAATGCATACAATGTTTTTAACAATCCTAAAAACCCTGAAAGGGTTTATGAATTGGCAAAATCTAAATTGCGTGCAGAAGACTATGATAGAGCTTTTGCTATTTATGAAGAACTCACAAGAGTTGCGGAAAAAGCAGCACGTCCTTTTATAGGTATGGCAAGATCTAAAATAAAACAAAATAACCTAGATGAAGCTTTAAATTTTGTGAACCAAGGGATTGGGAAAAATGAAAACTACATTCATGCTTATGTTGTAAGGGCAGATATTTTTACTGCCATGAACCAAGATGCTAAAGCACTTGAAGATTTGAAAAAAGCTTTGTCTCTCAGTCCTATGAACATATTGCGGTATGAGGGATGTACGGAATCGTTACTTAAGCAAAATAGAATAGATGAATGTATTGATTTGCTTAATATTGGTACAAGTGCGGGGTTGCGGCACCCTTATATAATAGAAAGGTTAGGTTACTGTTACTTTCTCAAAAAGGATTATCCTAATGCCTTAAAACTATTGAAAGATGCTGTAAGAATTGAACCTGAAAATGTGAGCTATGCCAATTCTTTAGCAATTTGTTACCGCGATTCAAAAGATTTTGATAAAGCAGTCCAAACATATAATCAGATTTTAAAGAAACAACCCGATAATCATCTTGTCTTATTTAATAAGGCAATAACTCTTGTTTTTTGGGATAAAAAAGATGAGGCCATTAAAATTTTACGGCGGATTCTTAAAATTGATCCTAACTATGCAAAAGCTAAAGAAAAACTTAGTGAGTTAGGTGCTTCTATT